>JBNKQE010000271.1:0-6935 GCA_050295715.1 Leptospirales bacterium | reverse complement strand
TAATGTGCGGACTCCAATTTCCATCCATAAGAGAACTTCATGTTATAGAGACTGTTGGATGAAACAATTCACCTATGAATTGCTGAATTATTTCTTTTTATTATATAGATTTATAAACTATTGATTCATTAACTGAGTAGTTACAAAAAATATTAATAATAAATGAAGTAGACTTATTGCTTTATTCAAGAACGATGTTGTGGAGCCACTCGGATATGACCTGCAGGAATTAAGAGGAAGAATGCTGATGAAAACCAGTGAAAAGAAAAAGGTAAGATTTCATATACACATGGGGCGATGTCTTGGATGTCCTGGCTGTGTAACTGCCTGCCGTGATAAAAATGCCCTCCCACGAATATACGATCGTAGACGTGTTGCTGAAATGAAAAATCTAAAAGATCCATCCGATGAATCTGCATTCTTTCTGCCCACTTCCTGCAATCATTGTAGTGATCCTGCCTGCTTGAAGAGTTGTCCGGTTGCAGCGTATTCAATTACACCGGAAGGAATTGTGCTTCATGATGAAGCAGTCTGTATGGACTGCGGAAATTGTACCGATTCATGTCCCTATGGCGTACCTGTTTTACGCGAAGACACAGGTGTTGTTTCCAAATGTGATATGTGTATTGACAGGCTGCATCAAGGAGAGGATCCAGCCTGTGTGGAAGCCTGTCCGGCTTCTGCGTTACTTGTTGAGAGAAAGCCCCTGAATGATATTCTGAGAATATATTTAGTATACTCTTTCACGGATCCATAGTATTCTATTTGTTATCAGTTCTTATCAGCCTCACTGGAATCAGGGAAACCGGATTATTAAAATATGCAGGCAGCGTTACAGCAGCTGTTGCAGCGTTTTCATTTCTTGTTTCTGCTCTACATCCAAATTTCCCGCATAGAGGATTTCGTTTCTTGCGAGGACTTAAATCTTCATCCGTGTCACGTGAGATTATCTATCTGGCATTCTTTATTATAATGTCTTTATTGAGTTCTGTATTTTATAATACTTTTGCTTTTTATATATTTGTCACCATGGCAGCACTGTCTGGTTTTGCAGGAATATTAATAATTGTCGATAACATATCATTAGTATGGACGTCCGGAATATTCAGTGGATATGTTTTAAGTGTATTTGCATCACTTTTTCTTGAAAAAAATCTTTTCTACGTAACATCCCTTCCACGAACCATTCCCGGTCATATGATACATGGCGGGAAAACGCGCAGTTTTTTTTATTAAGAATAATAAACTACCGATTGGTTGATAATATATTGGTTGATAATATGAAATGTATATGTTGTAATAATGAACTTACAGAAATCGCATTATCTCTGAAAGGCATCAGTAAGATTGGCAGATTTCCAGATTGTAATGCTAAAGAGACTCGAGCCTTATGAATTTTCCTGATGGATCCAGATGATGTTTTACGGTTACTTCATTTCTCGAATCCTGAATGAAGTTTTCATTCACATATTCTCCGGATACTTCAATTTCTTTGATGGATATCAGGTAATTTCTGTCAATAAGTGAATCCCTTGTGTAAAAAACATTTCCTGCATCTACATCGCTTTTGATTTCAAGTTCATCTATAGGTCTTCCCTGGTTATTGTACGAAACCAATGTTAATAATAGTCCTCCGCTCTCCTGTTGGATTGTTCCAATAACAACAACTGTAATATCATGAAAATCCGGAAGCCGATTGAAAAAATAAAATTCAGGGCTTCCGGGTAGAGAGCTCTCTTCTGGAAGAAGTGATGCCGGAATCTGTCCTGGTTTTAACTTTGTCAGGCTCCCGGGATTGAATTGATTTGTGTTATATGGCAAGGATACGCTTTCAAAATTGTCGGCTATTGTATTGAATACGGGTATTTGTTTACGCTCGTCTTCTGTCTGTTTGGAAAGGCCCGGAGAGTGCACCCATCCCTCTTTTTCATTCCAGCGAATGTGGTACCAGCCATTATCTTCATTATCGCTATTAAGAATTGTAACATTTGATTCAAATGGAACAAGAGCAAGTTTATTAGAATCTCTGTCAGATTCTAAATACAGGGGAAGTCCGTTTTCATTCAGTACGATTACTTCTTTTTCTTCTGCTTTTGAATGGCACCCAATTATTAAAATACTGCTAATAATTTGGGCTGTAATAATACTTGATAAATATTTCATGCGATTACCGGTCTCAATAAGTCCAGAATATCCGGAAGTCTATCGAATGAAATACAGTTGGCGTTAAATGTTTGATTGTCAAACGCAATTCATAGGAAAGAAACCCTGGTGCCGGAGAAATCCCCGACACCAGGGTGGTGCATTAATTATGCTTTTGCGGTTTTTTTAGGATTCCATTGCATACCCGGAGCTGCCGGATCAGTTGGAATCTGCAGGTTATAGTTAAAATCACCCATCAGGTACTCGTTCATATATTTGGCAGCTGTTTTAGCCTGCCCCATAGCAAGAATTACAGTTGAGCCGCCTGTTACAGCATCTCCACCGGCAAATACACCTTTTTTATTCGTGTGGTATGTCTCGGGATCAACCATGATGATCCCCCACTTGTTTGTTGTAATATCGTCGGATGTATCCGGAATAATCGGGTTTACATCACAACCAAGTGACATTACAACTGTATCCACATCTTCAATGAATTCTTCGCCTGTTGCTACAGGCTTTCTTCGTCCGGAATCATCAGGTTCAGAAAGTTTCATCGCTGCACATTTAATGGATTTTACAAATCCATTTTCATCGCCAATGAATTCAAGAGGATTGGATAGCCATTTAAAATCCAGAAATTCTTCCTCGGCATGTTCCAGTTCTTCTGTTCGAGCCGGAGCTTCATCACGGGATCTTCGATAGTATACAGTCACTTTCGAACCCAGGCGCTTGGCAGTTCGTGCCACATCCATAGCGGTATTGCCCGCACCGATTACACCAACATGTTTACCCTGAAAAATCGGAGTAGATGCTTTTGGGAAATCCGAAGCATGCATTAGATTTATTCGTGTAAGGTATTCATTGGCAGAATAAATTCCATTGAGGTTCTCTCCTGGAATACCAAGCATTTTGGGCAGACCGGCACCGGTGGATATAAACACAGAGTCATATCCTTCGCGATCCATGAGATCATCGATTGTCAGCACCTTTCCAATTACCATATTATACGCGAATTCTACTCCCATCTCTTCGAGAAGCTTTACATCACTATCGATAATTTCCAGTGGTAAGCGAAACCTGGGAATCCCGTAAACCATCACTCCACCGGCGCGGTGAAAAGCTTCAAATACGGTTACGTTGTGACCGTTTTTCCTTAGTTCGTAAGCTGCAGTCATACCTGCAGGTCCGGATCCAATTACCGCTACATTCTTTCCTGTATCAGGAGCGATTTCCGGCATGCGATTCAGATTTTCATTTCTTTCAAAGTCTGATACAAACCTTTCAAGAGCACCAATACTGACCGGATCATTCTTTTTACCAACCACACATACTTCTTCGCATTGTTTGTCCTGAGGACACACGCGACCGCAGGATGCGGGAAGAAAGTTACTCTCGCGAATGATTTTTGCCGCCTCTGTCACGTTTCCATTTTCAACTTCCATAAGGAAGGCTGGAATATTGATCCCTACAGGACAGCCTTGAATACACTCAGGATTCTTGCACTGAATACATCGGCTGGCTTCATTGCGAGCCTGATCCATTGAGAACCCAAGAGGTACTTCGTTAAAATTGTGAATTCTTTTTTCCGGATCCTGCAACGGTACAATATTTCTCGGCTGCTTCATCCGTTCTTTAAGAGTCATTCCATTAATAGATGCCATTTCTCAACACTCTCCCCATTTGTATGATTCCCGCTGATTTATCGATTTATTTTGCAACATATTCCACTGCTTCTTTTTCAAGATGACTGAACATGCGAAGACGTTTTGTAAGCTCTTCAAAATTAACCTTATGTCCGTCAAAATCCGGTCCATGAAAACATGCAAATCTGGTTTTAGAGTCAACTGTAACACGACATGCGCCGCACATTCCAGTACCATCTACCATTATTGCATTAAGCGATACGTAGCATTCAATTCCTTTATTCCTGGTAAGATCAGCAATAGATTGCATCATTGGAACAGGGCCTACGGACAGAGTATAGGATACTTTTTCCCTGTTCATAACTTGCTCGAGAGCCGTTGTTACAAAACCTTCAACTCCCATTGATCCGTCATTTGTCGTAACAATTACTTCATCGCAGACTTCGCCAAGTTCATCAGCCATCAGAACAAGATCTTTGTTGCGAGCGCCGACGATTCCAATTACTTTATTTCCTTTGTCTTTCAGATCACGAGCTGTTGGTATTACTGCTCCTGCTCCAAACCCACCGCCAAGAACTACACATGTTCCGTCATATTTACCAACATGTGATCTCTGACCGAGAGGCCCGACTATATCATTAAATGAATCGCCTGTTTGTTTATTCGTTGCTTCTGTAGATGTACGGCCAATAGCCATAATGATCAGTTCGATATACCCTTTCTCTCTATCCCATCCGCAAATCGAAAGAGGAATTCTTTCACTCTCATTGTTCGGTCGGATGATTACAAACTGTCCGGCTTCGATTTTATTGGCAATCAGCGGTGCGTTTATTTTGAAATAAACAGTATTGGGAGTCAGCTCACGTCTTTCAACTACTTTGAAATCCTGACTGAATCGTCCTTTACCTTTTGTTCCAATTTCATTATTCATTCTTGTTTTGTTATCCTGTCGAAAGTAGTCCATCCATGTACCGGCTTCGTGTCGTACTATATATGCATTGTCCCAGTCAAAATCATCCAGACCCAGGATAGCGCGATAAGCTTTCATAGTTTTTTCCGATTGATCATGATCGGAATAATGATTCAATCCAAGCTTGCCAAGAGAGCGAACGGATTGTCTTCGAACAACCGGTCGAGTGTGAGATAATCCAAGAAAACAAGTATCAAACAATTGATGTCGCAAGGAATCATCAATTTCATTTGCTGGAATACGATTGGCCAATCTGCCTATTGCATAGAGTGCCTGGGATTTAACCATATGATCATCGCTCATGGCTAATTTAATAATAGCAGGAAGAGCCCTTACTATCCCTGGATTGGAGAAGAAGCCGACCGCCAGTAAATAATTAATACGAGCGTATGAAATTTTTGAGGAATCACTCAGTGCTTCTGTAAGTGGATCAATCGCAGGTGAACCAATTTCGCCAATAACACGGGCAAAGTGTTCTGCTGATTCGGCATCCGCATCTTCCAGCTGTTCCATTAACCAGGATAATACATCGCTACCAAGTTTTGCAATCATTCGTTCGGCTCGAACAATGGCGCGGGCCAGATTTTGATCATCCGAGTGATCTCTGTAGAACAGAGATGACAGTCCTGCTGCCAGCTCAACTTTATCTTTTTGATCAATTGATCCGGGATCCGGAAGACCGTCTATTGCATTTACACAACGGCCTAGATCCCCACCAGTACAGAGATCCAGTAACTCTTTGACTTTTTCATTCATCCAAACACTCTCCTGAAGTTCGGGACGTTTTTTTGTATTTGTAATTGCGTCTCAAATCATACAAAATTTTAAGACAGGTTCAAAACCGGGTTATAGCATGATTCCCGGATTTCTGCCAAAACCTCTACTGAAGTAGGAGCTTCAGAAATAATGTCAACCGTTATCTAATATTCGTTTTTATCAAACACATAAGAAAAAAGGAATAATTGCTTTCCAGTAACCATATGAAATGTCTCAGTATTTATTAAAGATGCTAAGTATCAAAATGATGCGTCAACCAGAGAATTCTCAGGTCCGTGGATGACCGGAATGTTATAAATAATAGCACATTCTGCCTGTGGCCGACGAAAGATGACTTATTTATAGAATTTATATGACATAAAATGGCTACATTTCGTACATAAATACTGGTAACACGGGTGATTGTGAGATTATCAGGCAGAATGACATGAAAATTTTTATTAATGAAACTTCAGCTAATTTTAAGTTGAACTCATTCATTGCTAAAGAAGACTGATCTCAAGATTTCCGGAGATTATCCGGTTTATTTTGCAGGAGAGTATCATGATTGTAATTACAGGTGGAGCCGGCCTGATCGGATGTGCGGTGGCCAGAGAGCTAAACCGTCGGGGACATAAAAATCTTATTCTTGTAGATCACCTGGGGCATTCCGATAAGTGGATGAATCTTCGTTCTCTTCAATACAGCGATTATTACGAAAGACATGAGTTTATTGAACTTGTTGAAGTCTCACTTCTATCCGGGAATGTAGAACCCGCGCTTGCCGGGATTACTGCCATTGTTCATCTGGGTGCCAACAGCTCAACGATGGAAAGGGATGCAACGCATCTAATTGACAACAATTACCGATATTCAATCAAGCTTGCAGAGTTCTGCAAAATGACAGGGGCCCGTCTTGTATATGCTTCCAGTGCCGCAACTTACGGTGATGGTGAAGAGGGTTTTAATGATGATATAAGCGGTATTGATTCTCTTCGCCCTCTAAATATGTACGGTTATTCAAAACAGATGTTCGATCAATGGTTACGTGATAGAGGATTCGATACATATCGTGCAGCGGGACTTAAATACTTTAATGTATTTGGTCCGAATGAGTATCATAAGGGTGATATGATGTCACTGGTCTTGAAGGCATTCAGGCAAATTCGTGATGAAGGAAAAATACGATTATTTAAGAGTTATAAACCCGAATATCGAGATGGAGAGCAAATGCGGGATTTTTTCTATGTCGAAGATGCTGCGATGATGACCGTGTTTTTGGTACTGGATAATGATAATGTAAATGGATTATTCAATGCCGGCAGCGGAGAGGCGAATACCTGGGTTGAACTTGCCAGTTCAATATTCGATGCAATGGGACGTGAAAAGAATATTGAGTTCATTGAAATGCCTGACTTTTT
>JBNKQE010000270.1:0-6966 GCA_050295715.1 Leptospirales bacterium | reverse complement strand
AATCAGGCCCTGTTAAAATGAAGAGATTCACAGCTGGATCAGGCAATTTCATCTGTTTGTTAAAGAAGAAATTGGATCGCTTGAGTTCAATTCCTGGGAATTTGTTTGCTCATATTCCCAGAACAATATTTTAAGAATAGAAATGTGTTACATTACAGGAGTTTTCCATGCAGGTTTTGCAGAGCATAATTGTTATCCTTTTTTTCGTCAGTAGTGCAGTATTGCTCCTCCTGATCCTCATTCAGTCAGGAAAAGGTGGAAGCATGGGAATTATGGGCGGCGGAGGTTCCGGATCAGCCTTTGGAGCATCCACGGTTGACGTTGTAGAAAAGGCAACATGGTGGGGAATCCTTGCTTTTATTATCCTTGCAGTCTTATCGGCTATTGTCTTTTCAAGCCAGGGCCCCGATCTTCCGGTTGAGCTGGGTGCCCCGATGAGTCAGGAGATGCCAGCAGTTCCAGCTAATCCTGATGCACAAAACCCATCAGGCCAGGATCCCAATTCAGAGCAGCCAGCTAACAATGGACCTGCGACAGGAACACCAGCTCCAGCTGGTGAAATGTAATAATCCCGAAACTGGATAGGTTATACTGAGATGCAGTATAACCTATCTAGCGGGAAATTAGCAAGCTTCGGCTTTTTTTTTGTCTGAATCTGAAATTTTTTCTCTCTACTATTAAATTTAGGATTTAATAAGTCCTATAATGAAAGAGAATAGAAGTGGAATAAAAATAATTCCGCATTGTTAAAAAAAGGACGGCTATGCCATGAAAGACTCTTTCAAAAAGACTCTTATTGCTCTATTAACATTGGCTCTTGCAGGTAACCTGTATGCAAAACCCCGAGTCATAGACAGAGAGGCAGAAAAGGATGCGTATCCAGATCTGCAGATAACAGAAAAGAAACAGGAACAGAATATCATCAGTGTGATGAAACTCCTGTCTGATTACGGTCATCTTGTTGAACTGGTTCAGGAAGATAGACTCAAATACTTCAAAGCTGTTGAAGAACCACTTGAGTTCAAACACAACCTGAAAAATATCACTTATACTCCAAGAAATACATATGTTCGATACATTAAAGGGAGTCCAAATTTCTTTTTTGCAGGTCTGGGGACCACAGAAGAAGTAAATGCACTGATAAATGAGAAAATTCAGGAAGCAAAAGCTGCAAATGTCAATGTAAGCGAAGTGAATATCGGCGAAAGAGATGGAATTGAACTAACTCAGTTTGATTTTATCAAAGAAATAAATGGAAGCGGAAAAATGGTCGCTGTTGGATCAAAAAGAAAAGTGGTCTCACTCTTCTACAAAGATACTTCACAGCAGGCCGATACGGAACAATCCAGGGTTCTTGATATGGTTATTGTAAGAATTACTGATAACCACCTCAGAAACAGTGTAAAAGACGTAGAATTGATTATTGATCCAACTCCCATGGATGATAATCTGGATGATATAATCATTATTCACCGTTACAATATGAAGGTTCCTACAGTAGCAATAATGGGAGCTATAGCCAACACTCCCAGTTACCCTCTGAGAAATAAATTCAAGCAGGGATTCTATCTCAAACTCATGGATCACTTCTACAGACTCTATCAACTTGTAGATAACTATTCTACCATGGATGGAAATGACTTTCATGAGACTGTAATTGAAGAGGTTACAGATCAGTTAGATTACTGATCCAGCCAATCTTCTATAAAAATGACTGGAGCTCTGGTGACTGTGTGCATGGTCGTCCAATTCCAGTAGCTCAAAAAAAGGTCGCTTGAAAGCGGCCTTTTTTTATTTGTCATGTGCTCTCCCCCTTGCAAATTTAACAAATATGATACCTCTGGATACAGATGAACCTGTTCGCAAACAACGTTTGACTGAAACAGAAGTTGTACTGGACGCTCTTCCCCATCCTACATTTGCCATAAATCAGGATTATCGCATTATTCGAATGAATCGCGCAGCTCTGAATCTTTCCGGCGCGGCGAGATATGAAGAGGCTATCGGGAATCCCTGCCATCTCCTCCTGCACTCAAGAGAGAATAAATGTCCCTTTTGTCCAATTATGGAAGAGTTCCAGGATCCGGAGAAAAAACGAAAGCCCCTTGAAAAGATCGTTCAGGAAAAAGATGTACACGGAATAGAGCGAACCCTGCGAATTACCTTTGTTCATACCGGTCATGAGAGAATAAATCTGGTTGAGAAAATTGAAGATATAACCAACCAGCAAGAGCAGCACGAAGAAGAATTACGCCGTGAAAATCTCACAGCTCTGGGAACCATGATCAGTGGTATAGCTCATGAGTTAAACAATCCTCTCACCGGTATGGGGCTCACTCTGCAGAACCTGATGGCAAACCTCTCTGCTATGGAAAATGATGAGGTTCTTAAAAGATTACATCTTGTTCAAAAAGATCTTCGCAGGGCTTCCAGAATTGTTACGGATATACTGGCCTTCTCACGTCCCGGACAAATTCGTCTGGTTCAGGCTGATATTAGAATGACTCTGCTCAGGGCGAAAGAAGCGATCTTACGGCTCTACCCCATTTTAACCAGACGCATCAACTGGATTATTGAAGGGGAGCCTTCTGTAATAATTGATTATCAACAGGAAAAAATGGAGAGAGTCTTCTTTAATCTATTCCGTAACTCTATCCAGGCTTTTGATTACAATGAAGGCTACATACGTGTTGATTTCAAAAAAACAAGAAAAAACGTTCACATTATAATCGAAGATAATGCCGGGGGAATCCCCGAAGGTGAAATCAGTAAAATTTTTAACCCATTTTTTTCAAGAGAAAAATCAGGAACGGGAAGTGGACTGGGACTCAGTATTTGTTACAGCACGGTAAAAGAGCACAAAGGACGCATTCGCGTTCGTTCTTTTAGCGGAAAAACAATGTTTCAAATCTCGATCCCGCAAAAACAGGGCTCTCATGAACGATACTAATAAAAAAGTAATACTTGTCGTTGACGACATTGAATCAATTAGAACAGCCATGCAGGACTATTTTTCATTTGAATATAAAGTTATTACAGCGGACAATGGAATTACCGCTCTCTCCATACTTGAAAGTGAAAAAGTTGATCTTCTAATAACAGATATTCGCATGCCTGAAATGGGCGGTCTTGAGCTAATTCGTAACATGAGAAAATCTCATCCGAATATTCCTTTCGCCTTAATGACTGCGTATAATGTGGATGATTACATCCATTATGCAAGACGGGAAAAAATATGGAATATAATTCCCAAAACAACCTTTCTCGATTTGCGTTTTGTTGCGGTTATGATTAAAAAGTTAATCTTCAGAACCATATTTGGTCCTGCTCATTATTTTCCCGGAGCGGAAATATCCGAACCTTTGACTGTAGAAAATTCTTCAGATTTAGATAAAATTTCCTCATCCCAATGGGAAGAGAACAAACTCTACCAGGTAACAATTCATGGAATGGAGATGAATAACCTGCTCAATGAATTAGTTTCTGAATATATGATATCATCAGGAGCACCGCTTAATATACGACAGATACTTGAGGAACTGACGAGCAATGCTCTTGTTAGAGCTCCCGTCCCCGATTCGAACAAAGATGCTATTTCCAATCCGGAAACACGAACCATATGCAGGTCTCAGACGATTGATACTGTTTTTGGTATCTGTGACGGATATGCGATTGTGTCAGTCACGGATCATCACGGAACACTTGATCGCAATGAAATTCTCTACAGGCTCGAAAGACAGGTGACAATTGATACGAATACGGGATTGCCTGTTGGAGTATCAGATTTACATGGACGCGGTCTGTTCATAAGTCGTGAGCACACGGATCACTTAATCTTCAACATTTTACCCGGATTAAAAACAGAGGTTATCGCTCTTGTAGGGCTGGATTCAGACCTTCGTAACCGGGCAATTTCAATTTACCAGGAAGATGCAGATGACTCAGAGGGATCATCAATCGCTCCTGAATAAAGGTAAAAGCCAGCAACCTGACCATTTTCAATCGCGAATATGCCATCCTTCAGCCCGGAGAAAATTCTCCAATTTTTTGATGGCTCACCGGTGGAGGCAACAGACAATGTTGTAACAAATCCACCATCCTGATCCAGCACAATTCCCTGCTCCCCTTTCCCATAAACAAAGAAGTTGGAGCCCGCATAAACCGGACGGTAAATACTGGACGTCTCGATTTTCTCTTCCCGAATCAGATCGCCATCCATATCATAAAACAATGTGGTATCCGGAGCAGCAATAATGAGGCCATAACTGTTCACTGCCATTTGAAGGATGTGAGGATAGGTTTCACCCGGGCTTATATCAAACTCTTTTGATAAACTATACGTATCTTCATCTTCATCATACGTAACATTAAAGTAAGCGATGTGATCTTCCTTACCAAGCAAATAGTGAAGAGCAAAGAACTTACCATTTCGACTGGCGGCACAACTTTTCATGTAGAGTGTTTTATTTTCATACTCAGGTTCGTAATCAGCAACATAATCTCCACCGCGTGCGATCCAGCGAACAGCATTTGAGAAAACCACGCAGGCACTCTCATCAAGTTCGGAAAAACTATAATGATTGAGAATATTTCCGGATACGGATGGTATTGTTGCGTAGTTTCCATTATCATCGAGAATATCTACGCGATTCCCGTCACCTGTAATCATCAATAGCATTCTACCAAGAGGATGCCCGGCAGGATATGAATGCAACTCTCTTTGCCAGAGTATCTCTCCATCCAGTCCGTGAAAATATACCTGTTCGCCTGCCTGTTTATAACGAAAATACCCGTGAGCATGAACCGGTATCTGAACCAGATCTCCGTCCGATACGCTCAAGCGATCTCCATCATAAGTAAATACACTTATGCGTCCATCGGCTTCCTTGACGGATAAAGCTGAAAACGGATAATCTCCCGCCTCTCGTTGCATGGCAATATGGCGGCCGGTGTTGAATTCAACAAAACCAACGGGCTCAACGTAGGGGGCCTGGTTTACCTCTTCTGCAAAACGGAAAAGAATTCCTGCGAAGACAATAGTACTGAGAAGAAAATATCGAAACACAAACGAAAGATGTAACCTCTGAAAAAGGATACAAGCAAAAAAATCATTCTTCATTCCACTTCAGAAAAGATCATGGCTATAAAACGGACTCCGAGAGAAAGATGAAGTTGGAATAAAACAGACGGGGAATCGGTGAGACATACAACCGATCTAAAACAAATTGGGTCCGATCTATGATTTGACCGGACCCCTGCCGTTACAGATAAGAAACCAGTTGCTGGTTGTGTTTTCCTGTACGAATTTTTCGAATAGCTTTTTTCTCAATCTGTCGAATTCTCTCTTTTGACAGACCAATTGTCTTCCCAATTTTCTGCAGCGACAGAACGGGACCTCCATCAAGACCAAACCGCATAAAGAGTACCTTCCTCTCCCTGGTAGTAAGATCATTCAGTGATTCCAGAATCTCTTTTTTCAGTTCGATGTTCTCAACGGAAGAATCAGGATTGTGACTCCCGGAATCTTCAATATTATCTCCCAGTGTATAATCCTCACCATCCTGAACCGGAGCATCCAGACTCAGATGATCTCTACTTATGTTGATCAAATGACTCAGATCTTCAGATTTCATATCAAGAACATCTGCCAGGTTTTGTATGGAGCTTTCGACTCCATCCTGATTATCCATCAAACGCTCGGCCTCTTCCATTCGTCGAAGATCCGCTGTGCGATTCAATGGGAGTCGAATCAGATGCGATTTTTGTTGAATCGCAAAAAGGATAGATTGTTTGATCCACCAGACCGCGTAAGATATAAAATGAAACCCTCTTTCAGGATTGAATCTTTCTGCTGCTTTGATCAGTCCCATATTCCCTTCATTTATTAAATCCATCATGGATAACCCATAGGATTGATATTTACGGGCTACAGTAACAACAAAGCGTAGGTTTGCCTTAACAAGGGAATTACGCGCTCTCTCATCTCCATCACTGGCTCTTCCTGCCACTTCTTGCTCTTCCTCTCTTGAGAGCATGGGAATTTTATGTATTTCATTCAAATACCAGTTCAGTATGGAGTCACCTGACTCAGAATCAGAACTTGACCTGGTTCGAACCTTTTTTGTTTTCTTAAGAGTTTTTTCCTTAACAGCATGGGCTGTTGCGGAAGAACTCTCCTGCACTTCTATGTCAACCTTCTCAGTGTCGGCTACACTCAAATCCATATCGTTCTTATAGCTGCTGTCCGTGCCAACAACACTACCGGATCGCATGGGGATGTCTTTCCTTTTGACTACAGCTCGCTTGTTCAGGCTGGTTCGCCGAACATTGTCCGCTGTTATTTTCCTTTTTGCAGCCATTTTAGATCCCTCTCTCTAATACTATTTGACGTATCAGATCCTCATAGTTCTATTTATAATGATTCTATTTCTCAATAAAAGGTTACAGTAAAAAAATAAAATTTCTTTATTTGTCTTTATTTTTTACAAAAACTAATACAGAAGGCTTAGATTTTTTACTATTTTTTGCATCCGTCTGTATTATTACTGATATCCCTCTTTTTTATGGACTTCCTGAATCCATGAAATTTCTGGTTATATGATCAACCTCTTAGACCCCAAAATGTTAAAAAAACGGTCACTTTTTCTTTCCGATATACGATATTTTTTTATCAAAAATAATTACATTGAGGTGGATACTCCCCTCCTCAATCCTACTCCTGCTTTTGAACCCTTTCTCTATCCCTTTGAGGTCCGAAACAAGAGTGTATGTGAATCCGGAACGGAAGCCCATATGACGGAAAAAAAACCCGTTTCATATTTAATAACAAGCCCCGAATACAATCTGAAATCCATTCTTGCATACTATCGAGATCGTATCTTTCAAATAGACCACTGCTTTCGCCAGGGAGATCTAAGCGATCTGCATACGGAAGAGTTTCTTATGCTTGAATGGTATAATCCTTAC
>JBNKQE010000269.1:0-6985 GCA_050295715.1 Leptospirales bacterium | reverse complement strand
GTTCCCAAAATCCATGGTTTCCGGAAGTGGAGTCTTTGCTCTTCGTGTTGCCGGAGATTCAATGAAGGACGCCGGTATATTTGATGGCGATATTGCCGTGATTCGCAAGCAGGAAATTGCGGACAATGGTGAGATCGTCGTAGCTCTGATTGATGATGAGGCAACACTTAAATATTTTTATAGAGAGAAAAAAAAGGTACGTCTCCAGCCTGCCAATAAAGCATACAAACCGATCGTAACAAGTGAAGTCAGTGTTATAGGTAAGTTAATCGGCGTATACAGGCAGTTTGACTGATGCAGTTTGTTTACAGATTCCTTGTAAGACCGATTCTGTTTTTATTTGATCCTGAAACAGCACACTCTCTGGCAACGTTTTACCTGGGAATGATTCGTCGAATTCCAGGATTGTTATTCATAGCAGGAAAAATCCTGGGAGCAGGGCGAAATAAAAAGGGATTGGTCGTTGCCGGGATAAAGTTTCCGGGCCCCGTTGGACTGGCTGCCGGATTTGATAAAGACGGAACTCTTTATCCCTCATTATCGCGCATGGGGTTCGACTTTATAGAAAGCGGTACATTTACAGCATACAGCCAACCGGGAAATCCAAAACCGAGAATCTTTCGTTATCCTGTTCATGGGGCTCTTGTCAATCGCATGGGTTTCAACAATCCGGGTTCAAAGGCAGTGCTGTCTGAGATAAAGAATCATAAGCGGATAATCCCCCGTGGTATAAATATTGGAAAAAGCAAAATTACTCCTCTGGAAGAGGCGGTAAATGATTACCTGGAATCCTTAAAGCTACTCGGTGAGCATGGTGACTATGTGGCGATAAATGTGAGTTCTCCCAATACCCCGGGTCTGAGAATGCTCCAGAAAAAAGAGAATATACAGTCATTGCTTGTAGATTTACGGCGTGCCTGTGATGAAATTCCAGGTGTGCCTGTCTTTGCAGACCCGGACAGTCTCTGGGTAAAAAAGGGGTGTGGCCGTCCACTTTTTGTCAAGATTGCACCCGATCTTGATGACGGGGAACTGCAGGCAATTGTTGAGGCAACTCTGGCTGCCGGTCTTGATGGTATTATTATATCGAATACAACACTGGACCGAACACTGGTTCCTGAATCAGAAAATGAAGCCGGTGGGTTATCCGGTCTGCCCGTAAAAAAGAAAAGCACAGAGATGATTGCCAGGGTCCGTGAGCTCACTGATGGGAAACTTGCTATTATCGGGGTGGGCGGGATTTTCAATGGGAATGATGCTGCTGAAAAACTGAAGGCGGGAGCCTCTCTGGTTCAGGTCTATACCGGGTATATCTACCAGGGACCTTATCTTCCGGCAATGATTCGCAGGAATAGCAATGTTCGAGAATTACTGAAAAAAGATTATCAATGATTGTAGCGGGATCTTCGGATGATTGTATAAGGTTCTGTTGTATTTTCAAGGAATTCCTGACAATGGAGTCATTGAGTTTTTTCGCTCGATAATGGATCTTCCGCCTTTTTACCCGATTATGAATATAAATGGGATTTGACACCGCTTTCCGTTTATGTCAGAAATGCATAATGAACTCAGATACAGGCAATTTTATATCCATAAGGGTGTGGACTCCATTGGATCCGGATTCAGTAAAAAAACAACTGATTCTTGTTGAGGACCTCTACGGAATGTGTGCGAATTGTAAACAGATAGGATTGAACTATCTGAAAGATTCCACATGCCCGGCCTGTAAATCAGAGTTCCGTTTCATAGCAACACGTCTTACAAAGCCTCATGAAATTGCAAAAATACTGGCTCGAATTAAAAAAGAGGGACTTCCACTTACATTGATTGATCGTGAAGATTTTGATCGAGCTGCTGCAAAAGATGCTCTCGGAGACCTTTTCTCCTGATATCATTCAAATTGCATAATTCTGTGAACATTTGCATTATACTCATCAAAAGATATAGCGATAAAACTTGTATCATCTTCAACGGGAGAATTATCTCTAAATAATTCAAGTGAAGTCTTCAATATATACGGGATTTCTTCGAGTTCCAGAGCCGGATCTTTTAAAATTTCTGTAAGGCGAACAAGACCAAACGTATGGTCATGCCGGTTCATTGTTTCTGTTACTCCGTCAGAGTAGAGAAATAATCTATCTTCCGGATGAAGAGAGCTGATACCCGGATAAAAACCAGTGGCTTTAACTCCAAGAAGACCTGCTGTAGAATCCAGATACTCCAGACTTCCATTCTGTCTTATTATTATGGGAGCAGGGTGACCTGCATTTATAAACTCCAGTGAGTGATCAGCCGGATTAAATATCATCGCAACAAGTGAGGCAAATTCACTTCCTTTATAGCGTTCTATAAGGAAACGGTTTACATTTATGACCGCAGTTGACAGAGGCATAGATTTCCGCATATGGTCACGAATAATTGCTCGAACGGCCGCAACCAGGTAACCGGTACCCAATCCATGTCCGCTGATATCTCCAAGAAATATGGCACTTTTCCCGTCGGGGAGGGACATTATATCAACATAATCGCCTGTGACGGATATTACCGGCAGGTTAAAATATATGATTTTCAAATACTCCATTGATTCAGGATCCAGCTGACTCATCGATTCTTGAATTTCGCCGGCAATCAGAAGCTGTCTTACTCTTCTTCGCTTTTCCAGTTCCTGGATGAGCAGAAAATAATTATCAATCAAAAGTGATGCGATTCGTGATGCTTCCTGTAAATAACGTATTTCGCTAAGTCTAAATTTTGCCTCACGCGGCCTGTATCCAAGTAGAAACGCCGAGTGTATTTTTGAGTCATTTTGATCAGTATTTCCAATCAACCCCAATCTGCTGATCAGGCTTAATAAGAGTGAATATAAACCTCCCAGGCTACTATCAAACCGTCCTCCGCTAATACCAATCCCTAAATAAATTTTATTGCGGACAAGGAAGCGATACAGATCACCGCGGCTTCCTGCTCCATACGTGAGGTATGCCGTAACTATAATCTTTTCCGGTGCAAAGAGTTTCCATATTTTACTGTTGTCCGGTATTCGAATTATCTGTCCCTGTTTGAGTTTTAGATCTGAAAATGTTGAATCCGAAAAGAGTATATTGACAGATTCGACATTCAGCATCCCTCTCAGTTCTTCAAGAAAATCATTGATTGCTGACTGAATACGATTTGGTGAGGAAATTATATTTGCCAGACGTTCCAGCGATTCCGTTAATTCCTGATCCAACCGAAATACTTTTTTTTCAAGAAAGAGACTGAGCTCTCTTCGGGCCGGATCTAAAAAGAAAACCAGGATTAAGATAAAAATAAGATTTGCAATCCATTGATGTTCCGTATCCTGTTCCGGTAAAAGATAACTGTGTGTTAAAAGGACTATACCGTACAGGAATACAAGTAAAACTGTAAGGATTGTTGCAATAATTGACTTACTTAAAGTGAACTGAAAAGGTACTGTGTAAATCCTGTAAGTCCCGTAGGCAAGACCCGCCGGGAATGAGAGACTCAGAATAAACGGAATAAGCAGTGGATCGCTGGATGTTTTAACCCATTTTCCCGCAGGCCCTGCTATGATAAGAGAAGGGATCAATAATCCGACAGTTGTTCCGAGAACAAGTGCCCATCTCTTCATATTTTCAATGGAATCATCTGTACTGCGCGTTGCATTTTCAAGTTGAATTAAGATAGTAATTATCAAAACAATAAAGAAAAGATACCGTGTTGCTTTTACCATATTGGAAAATGTCTCTGCATTCTCCTGCCCAACGAAGGCAATAAGCGAAAGAAATACAAGAAAGATTAACTCTGCGAGAAACAGATAACCGGGTATCTCTTTTCCGGTTGTACGAAGTCCCATATTGAAAATTACAGGGATTGCCGCTATTCCGAAGAATTGCCAGAAAAAAGTAAGTTCGTGAAAAGCGAAGGATGCGAAGGATGTATATAGAAATCCGGCCAGAACCAGACTCATCAAGGAAAGATGGTAATCATTTCCATATTCAACAAACCATATCGCCAGAATGACAAACAAGAAAGAGTAAAAGATAAAATACTTAAAGTCCAGAAGAAGCAAGGTGACGCTATTGGGAATTTTGGCCATCAAACCGGTGCTTCTCTCCGTGGTAACAATAACCGGATCTTTGAGCGGAAAGACTGCCGGAGCTTCTGAAGGAGAGATGCCGGCAATTTCAAGAAATACTTTTGATCGCCCTTCGCCGGCGGACTCTCCAACTGGTACAATCGAGCCATTGGGAGTATAATATCTGGGCAGCCTGTAACCATCCGGCTTCATGTAAAACAGGTATAGCAGCGCCATTATTATTACAGCTGAAATGTAATAGACTCTGTGCAGTGACATCAGGACTTCTTCTCTTCTTTCGGAGTGTGCTTCTCGGCCGTGTTCTCTATCGATATTTCAACAATCGGTGTATCCCTATGAAAAAATGTGCAGCCTCCTGTTTCAGATATATAAAATGTATTTCTCCATCCGTGGACACTCAGCTCTGTTGATAGGTCTTCTGAGTCTCTCACAATGAAGTTACTGTCCGGCATTACAGTTAGCTTTCCTGTCGAAGGGAAAAATTCACCCAGAAAATAGCTCAACCTGTATTCTTCCGGAATTCGATCCATTTCAATTCGTAATATATTTAATACACCGTGCAGGGTGATCTTTTCATTGAGTTTGGAAAACGAGTAAAGCCTGCCAATGAGTCCGGACAGAGCAATTCCGGCGGCGCTGGAAATTCGTGGATATGAGATAATGACAATTAACCAGCGGTCGGTCTCGCAGGGAATAAATTCTGCAACGGAAAGAATTCCTGAAGTATCTTTCGCCTGAATTGTATAGCCCTCAATTTTTGGAATTCGAGTCCTCTGGAGAAATTTTCTAATTTTAATGGCTTCCTTGAATTCCCGGTCATAGAGATGACTGTCCACTATTTTATTGCTCAGGAAATGGTTGTGAATACTAACAGCTGCTTTTCTTGCAAACAGGTCCAGGGCTCTTTCGGCATACTTATGCCTGGGGGAAGAGTGAAGCATAAGGAATCCGACCGGATTTCTTCTATAGAAAAACGGATGAATTTCTACAGCGCGAAATTTTTCCATGAAGGTGCTTATATGCTCGGGAAGATCCATATCCGTGGCAAGTAGTGGGCGTTTTTTTATCCGCATGTAATCTGTCAGTTGTTTGAATTTCTGAAAATGCGAAGATCTTCTTTTTACAAGATGACCGTTTTTATAAATATAGAGAATGTAATCTTTTCTTTCTGTATCATAGATTGAAATTCTTCCGGAGGGAACTCGTAACCAGTTCATGAGCTGGGGGAATATTTCATCAATCATTACATTCATATGGAACTGTCGTCCAATGAAGTCAAAATGATGCAGGCTATCTCCAAAAAAATCGCTATAGTCGATTCTTCGGAAAACCTTCTTTATGAATCTATTTCTGGCAGGGAACAATATTAGAACGGAAACTACAATGAAGGTGATAGCAACAATTTCATTGTAGAGCTCAAAAGACCTGGGAATAATCCACTGGATTGTGTAGTAAAACAGTATTACTACACTGCCAAAGAGGATAGACATTAATCCTGACAGAATCCGGTAATCTGACAGCAGGTTGGTTTTTATTCTGTCCATTAAAGATTGCATCAGGTTGTGTAGTAAGCGTTGACTTTTACATACTCTTCTGTGAGATCACATCCCCAGAGTCTTTCCATTGAATGTCCTTCTCCAAGGATCACGCGCACAAGAACCTCCTTCTGTTTTAGATACTCGGAAAGATTCTTGAGTTCTTCCTCTCCCGCATCTTTCAGTGATCTTTCTCCAAAATAAATTTGAAGCTTTTCAGGATCTATCGGTTCATCAAAAACCTTGCCAACAGCCATTACGAGTCTGCCCCAGTTGGGATCTGCTCCATATATAGCCGTTTTAACAAGGGGGCTGTTTATGACGGATCGTCCAATTTTAAGAGCCTGCTCTCGATCTCTTGCTTCGTCAATAATAAGCTCGATAAGCTTTGTTGCCCCTTCGCCATCCATTGCGATCTCTCTTGTCAGGTATCTGCAAATATCAAGAAACAGGGATAGAAATTCACGGGAGTCTTCATCAAGTGTTTGCATGGATTCTATTGCTCCTGGTTCAAAAGGATCTCGCAAATTATTAAACTCCCTGGCCGCTTCCACTGGAAAGCGAATAGTTTTACAGGAAGTGCCGTTGGCAAGAGCAACAAAAGTGTCACTTGTAGATGTGTCACTGTCAATGGATACCCGGTTAAAAGTTCTGTCGGAAACGGAGGAGACCAGACGCTGGATGTCATCCTTTTCGATGAATGCATCCGTAACAACGTAAGCAAGCATTGTGGCCATGTTCGGCTCAATCATCCCGGCTCCCTTGGCAATACCCAGAACTCTGATGTCTGAGGCTGTTGCTCTGGATATCATTTTGGGTCTTGTGTCCGTTGTCATAATAGCCCTGGAAAAATCCTCAAAACCGTTTTCCGACAGCCTGGCCGGTATATCATGGCATGCGAATCGAATTTTTTCTATCGGGAGAGGGCGACCGATAACCCCCGTACTGGATGGCAGGACTTCAACGGGATCTATTTTCAGCGCATCGGCTGCGTACATACATGTATCCTTAGCTTTTTGAAGTCCATCAGGGCCAGATGCTACATTGGCATTTTTTGAATTTACAACAATGGTTCTGACCTTTCCCATTTTAATGTGTTCCCGGCCAACAATCACCGGAAATCCGGGAATATTATTTCGAGTAAAAACAGCGCCGGCAGTGCAGGGAGCGTTACTGTGCAATACACCAAAGTCAAGAGTGGAATCTTTGATGCCAATATTCCAGCCTGCAGCAAGAAAGTCTCGAGGATAAGTATGTTGTTCCATCAGGGTTCTCGTTATTAAATAAAGATAAATGAATATAAGGAGCGGGCAGGGTTTCCCGGAAGGTTTCATAAGGAAACTGTCTCGGG
>JBNKQE010000268.1:0-7008 GCA_050295715.1 Leptospirales bacterium | reverse complement strand
ATCCCGATCGAAAAAACTTCTCATACCGATAACTATCATCCTCCCTGTGTGCCACTTCACATTTGTTACTAACACAGACCGGTTCATAACCTTGTTCAATCATTGTTGATCTTGCAATGAATATGCGTCCAATTAAGAAAGGATTCAATGTTCTCATGAAGGTATCGATTAAAGATTCCATACTTTTGCTTTGTCTTTTTTTTCCCCTTCAAATTGCTGCAGTGGAGAAGGATCACTATCTCCTGCTTCTTTCCTATCACCCGGATCTTCCCTGGGTTGCCTCTGTAATGCAAGGAATGCAGAAATATCCCCTGGTCATTGATGGACAAATAGAGCTTTATGTAGAAAATATGGATTCCATCCGTCTGAAAAGCAGCATCTCGGGTGAAGATTTTAAAAAATATTTAATTAAGAAATACGGATCAATTCAATTTAATGGAGTTCTGGCGGAAGGAGATGTTTCTTCTGCATTTATTGTAGAGCACGGGAGATCATTATTTGGAGATATTCCGTTTGTTTTACGTACAACACAGGAATTGAATTACGACTCCGGTACCACAGTGTTCGGTTTTGATATTGCAACGGCTGTTACACAAAGTGTGGAGCTTGCAATTAGAATGCGAGGGCAATCCAGCCATATAGCTGTCGTACATGGAGACTTCGAAGAATCCCACGGTCTGTTGCAGGCTCTTCTAAAAGATTTAAATAACAGGGGAATTCATGATATAGATATTATCGAGCATTTCACAATGGAGGAGCTTGACAGAAGACTGCGAAAGCTGCCTCATGATACTATTTTGTTTTATACACTTGTGGCGCGCGATAAAGCAGGCAATACCTATACTCCGAGAGAGGTCTTGCTGCGTATGACCCTCAATGCACCGGTCCCCGTGTATGTATTCTACAGCTCATTGATGGATACTGGAACGCTCGGTGGACATATGATGGATGGAGAGTTGGCCGGACGTCAAATGATTCAGGCACTTGTGGATTATAAGAATACCGGATCTTTTCAGGATCATTACGAAACTCTACAAACCGTTCTTGATTACGATGTCCTTGTTAAATTTCGCATGCCCGTTCCCTGGGATGATGAGTCTATTCGAATCCTGCATTATCCGATTCCCGTATGGGCCAGCCATCCGCTTGAGACCTATCTAAGTCTCTTCATTTTTGTGCTTTTATTTATACTTGTTATTGTCTTATACAATTTGAAGCTGCGTGCGAATCGAGTTCAGATTCTTCAGGATGCAGAGACGATTCTTTTCAGTGTAATGGATGGAATCATGGTTCTGGAAAGTATCGTGAAAAACGAGAAAATTATCGATTTCAAAATTAAGATGATTAATGATAAAGCCTGTGCCATACTCAAAAAGGATCGATCCCGGCTCATAGGAGAGCGACTTCTTGAGGTAGATCCGATTCATCTAAAACCCCTGGAATCACTGGGCGGGATCTCCCTTTTTGAACAATATGTCCGTGTGGTTGAAACCGGAGAACCAGCGACAATTGAATTCTATCTGGAAACGGATCATTACAGAGATTGGTTTCAGAATCGTGCCGTGAAGTTTCGAAACGGATTTATTGTGTCATTCGCCGTTGTTACAGAATCGCGGCAGCTCAGGGCCCGCCTGGAAGAGCTAAATAGACAACTCTCCCGGAGAGTCGATGAAGAGGTAAAGCGAAGCGAAATACAGAGAGACCTCCTTATACAAACTGAGCGTATGGCTCAGATGGGAGAGATGATCCGGATTATTATGCATCAATGGGCGCAACCTTTAAGTATTCTTGGAATGATAAACGTTACTATAGAAGATATTCTTGAAGCCAATCATGTAGAAATTCCCGAGTTGAAAGAAGAACTCACCGTAATGGATATGCAGGTTCGGTTTCTGGGTCAGGCTATGTATGATTTTAAAAACTTTTTTCGACCGAGCGGGGAGAGTGAAATATTCTCGGTTGTAGAGTCCATCGAAATCATTCGTTCCATGTTTTTCTCCCTATTCGAACGGGGAAATATCGAATTAACGATTGAACCACGCACCGCATTTTTTGCCAGGGGAGTGCCTAACGAATTTCGTCATGTAGTTTTGAATCTTCTCAATAACGCGCGCGAGGCTATTGAATCGAAGCAAATAGAAAAGGGTCAAATTCAATGTATCATTGATACTCATGACAACAAAGGCATTGTAAAAATCCATGATAATGGGGGCGGCATTCCTCACGAACATCTGCAGAGAATCTTTGAACCCAATTTTACAACACGCGGTGAAAAAGGGACGGGTATCGGACTTTTTATATGTCGTTCCATAATCGAAAGTCATATGCAGGGGAGAATTTTTGCGCGGAACCGTGATGAGGGCGCTGAGTTTGTCATAGAAATTCCTGTTGCGGTGCAATAAGAGCATTTGCAAACTCTAAAAATTTATCTGTTTGCGATAAACGTTCTCAATTCTTGTTGTTGTCTTTTCGATTTTCTGTTAATCTGAATATATATGCACCCGAACCATTTGAACGAAAAAATTATTAAGCGCGGAAATGAAATCTTCGCAGCCATTGCCGATGAGAAACCATCTCTTTTTAATAAAAATGCATGGATGGGTAAGGTGATGAACAGGGTTATGGAAGACCCTCAATTCAAGGAGGCTCTCTTTCGATTTGTGGATGTATATCCATCTCTTCAATCAAGAAAAGCACTTTCAGAACATGTGAAGGAGTATTTTGGTGCGGACTCCCACGTTCCGGATTATATAACAGCCGGTGCGAAGATCGCGGGTTCTCTCGGTTCTCTCGGGGGACTCATTCTCGTAAAGACTCTCTCGGCAAATATTCGACAGATGGGACGTCAATTTATTATAGGCGAAAATGTAACGGAAGCTCTTCATGGGGTCAGAAAGCTTCACCAGGAGGGTTACGGAACTGTAATAGATGTCCTTGGTGAGGCGACATTGTCCTACGAGGAAGCGGAAGAATATATACAATCATACATAGATCTCCTGGATACCTTCCGGGATAATATAGGCACGGACCGCAAGGTGGATAAAGAGGCGGCACCGGAAATCCAGGTGGCTGTAAAAACGACGGCGCTCTACTGTCTGACGTCACCGCAGGATTTTGAGGGTTCTGTTGCTGCCATTGTAGAGCAACTGCGAAGACTACTCGAGAAGGCGATTAAAATCGGGGCATTCCTGTGTATTGATATGGAATCATATCGCTTCAAAGATATTACACTGGAAGTCTACAGACGACTCCGTCTGGAATATTCGGGCTATCCTTATTTCGGAGTGGTGCTCCAGTCATATCTTAGAGATACCGAGCGCGATCTGGATGAATTGCTTGAATGGGCGGAGAGTCAAAATGTTCCCATCTCGATACGGCTTGTAAAGGGTGCCTACTGGGATTATGAGACAATCATCGCCGAACAGGCGGGTCACGCAGCACCTGTATGGCTTGAAAAAGCAAAAACGGATGCTGCGTATGAACGTCAGGCTTTCAAAATATTGAAACATAACAGAAGATGTCATTTTGCCTGCGCTTCTCACAACGTTCGCACAATTGCGGCAGTTCTTGAAATGGCTTCTGAATTGCAGGTTCCGCCCGACAGGTATGAATTTCAGCTTTTATATGGAATGGCAGAACCTGTTCGTCGAGTCATACTTCGCTTTGCCGGCCGCGTAAGGCTCTATTGCCCTTATGGAAAATTGATACCCGGTATGGGATATCTGGTTCGCAGACTCATTGAAAATACTTCCAATGAATCATTTTTACGAAGGAGTTTTGCCGAAAAGCTGGACCTGGATCAATTACTGGAAGATCCTGTGGAAACACTGGCTCGTACTCGCTCTGTTTCAAATACGAATGATTCAAATGCTATGGTAACCTGTTCGCCTGATGGAGATTCTGACACAAGCTCTCCTGGAGATTTCAGGAACTTTCGCGAGTCAGAAATTGCTGCAGCTAAATTTCGCAATGAACCTGAAGTTGATTTTACTCGAATCGATCACAGGGAATCATTTAGACCTGCCATTGATGCCGTTCGCCGGGCTGCAGGTAAGACTCTTCCATTGATAATCAACGGGAAGGAACACTTCTCCGAGAAAATTAATAAGAGCGTAAATCCTGCCAACCCTGAGGAATATTTGGGATACGTATCCCTGGCAGGCACCGGGGATCTGGAAAGTACCATTGTTGCTGCAAAAAGAGCCTTCCCGGAGTGGCGTGATACTCCAGGAGATGTTCGCGCCGGTTATCTGACTCGTGCAGCGCAAATCGCTCGCTCAAAAATATTTGAACTGGCAGCCTGGCAGATCCTGGAGATTGGAAAGCAGTGGGATCAGGCATATGGGGATATTACAGAAGCCATTGACTTTATGGAATACTATGCAGGG
This sequence comes from Leptospirales bacterium, assembly GCA_050295715.1. Classification (GTDB taxonomy): domain Bacteria; phylum Spirochaetota; class Leptospiria; order Leptospirales; family Leptonemataceae; genus JBNKQE01. The sequence continues at coordinate 2,620 of JBNKQE010000268.1, read as the reverse complement.
GAGATGATTCGGCTGGGCGATCCTGTTCGTACAGGAAATTTGCCCGGTGAAGTAAACCGCATACTGTATGAGGGACGCGGTATTGCTGCTGTGATCGCCCCATGGAATTTTCCACTGGCTATAAGTGCGGGGATGACAGCGGCCGCAATGGTTTCGGGTAATTGTGTGATCTACAAACCGTCTTCGCTTACGCCATTTACGGGGTACCAACTGGCGAAGATCTATGAGCAAGCGGGTGTGCCTCCAGGTGTATTTCAGTTCCTGCCAGGGAGAGGATCCACTCTGGGCGATGATCTGGTGGATCATCCCGACGTGAGTCTGATCGCATTTACCGGGTCGGTGGATGTGGGACTCCGAATCATTGAAAGAGCTGCAAAGGTCCATCCCGGGCAGGAGTATGTAAAGCGTGTTGTATGCGAAATGGGTGGGAAAAATGCTATTATTATTGATGATGATGCGGATCTGGATGAGGCTGTGCCGCAGGTTCTTCGTTCGGCATTTGCCTTCCAGGGGCAGAAATGTTCTGCCTGTTCCCGTGTGATTGTTTTGAATGAGGTTTATGAGAGATTTGTGGAGAGACTCGTTGCTCTTGCAAGGGCTATTAGAATCGGCCCGTCCGAAGATCCGCAAAATTTTATGGGGCCTGTGGCAGATGAAGAGGCTCGAACAAAAATTATGGACTATGTTCGACTGGGAATCGAAGAGGGGACGCTTCTATATAAAAGTGAAATTCCTGAATCGAATGGTTACTATGTTCCGCTCACTATTGTGGGAGATATTCGACCGGAGCATCGACTGGCTCAGGAGGAAATATTCGGTCCCGTGCTTTCGATAATGCGGGCGGCAGATTTCGATGAGGCACTTCGGTGGGCCAACGGTACCAAGTATGCACTTACCGGGGGAGTCTTCAGTCGTAGCCCCGAACACATTCATCGAGCAGCAAGAGAATTTCGCGTGGGAAATCTCTATCTGAATCGCGGTGTAACCGGCTCCATGATCAACCGCCAGCCCTTTGGCGGTGCCCGCATGTCAGGAGGTGGGACGAAGGCAGGTGGGCCTGATTATCTCAAGAACTTTATGGATGCACGAGTTGTAACTGAAAATACAATGCGACGAGGATTCGTTTCACCGGATACGGACAATAGATTAAAATAAAAAAGTTGCGTCATGATGGGGATGGATAAGGTGCTATTAAAGTCGGCCGGTTCAGGTGGATGTGTTTGAAGCGTTTGTTGATACCTGGAAAGTTCTTTTTTTCATAAGTTGAACACGAGGGATTCGGTTCAGCGCTGAAAGTAGAGTGCGTTCTCATTTTGAAAGGTATTTCTTGCATCGTGAAAGGCTAAAGCACCGATGACGCAGACGCGGCTTTTGCGGTGAAAGAACTCCATACTTTTTAAAACATCTGAACTGTGGAATCTACAAATTGACCTTTTCCGGAATAGTTCGAAATTTCATCAATTTAAAACGGTGGAAATTTCTCTTGATAATTTCTAAACCAAAATACGATTATTTATCTCAATAATCACGTGTAGAAATCGAAATGATTCCATAAGCTTCGTCAAATAGATCAATGGTTACATACTGATGTCAGCTGTGAATTATACAGAATTTCTAAATATAATACCCGAAGCTGCATTGATTCTTGATCAAAATGGGGTGATTTTAAAGGCAAATTCTCTGGCTCACAAATTGCTTCATTACAAACCTGGCGAATTAAGCGGTGTTAATTTTCACTCTCTCAAAAGCCGCGAAATTCATATTCACGAGAAGAACAATTTCACTTTTTACCCTCCCGACCTTTTGAGAAATCACTATAGCTGGATTGTAAAAAGAAACGATGGAGTAGAATTACCACTTCAAATTGTTTCCGGAAACTTCCGGATGGATTCTCAAGAGCATATATTTTTCATAATTCGTTATTATAACGAGGAACATTTGCAGCCGGATCAGGAGCCGGTTAAAAAAGAGAGCCACTTGCAATCATTTCATGATCCATCAACGACTCCGGAGGGAAATACTGTTCAGGATCGTGCCGTGCATGTAATCCGTAATCACTATGCACATATTGCTAACACCGGCTCCCCGGGTGATGCATTGCGCAATAGTGAAAGGAAATACCATGATATTTTCGATAAAATTATCGATGGTATACACCTGATTGAAGTCACCGGTAAAAGTCAATTTCGAATAATTGACATGAATCCCGCTCTGGAGGATCTAACAGGAATCCCTCGTTCTTCCTCAATCGGAAAGCTGCAGGAGGAAGTTGTCTCACCGGAGGTCTCTCAAATTCTCAATGAAAAATATAAAATTTGCATTGAGTCAGGTCGGCCGGTAAAAGAGGAGATACTGATGGATTTTCCCTCGGGAGTTAAGTATATTCAATCTACGGTGATTCCGCTTGCTGATGATAACGGACAGGTGGATCATATAATCGGGATTTCCCGTGATATTACGGAAGAAAAAAAGTCGCAGGCTACGCTGCAGCGAGTGAACCGTGAGCTCAGGGCAATAAGTCACTGTAATGAAACAATGATGCGAGCAACGGACGAATTCGCTTTATTAAAAGATATTTGCAGAATTATAACAGACGATGCCGGATACAGAATGGCATGGG
>JBNKQE010000267.1:0-7050 GCA_050295715.1 Leptospirales bacterium | reverse complement strand
GGGTATAGCCTATGTAGGTCTAAAACATGCTCCCGGAAATGAATTGAACGAAGAATACATCAAAGAGTTAATAAATATATTCAGGAGCATCCTGCCTGGAACTGCAAAGAACTCCCAGGCTCTCATAATCCATTCAGAGGTTAAAGATATTTTCAGTAACGGTATGAACGGACAACTTCTACTTGATCATAAGGTTCCTGAAAGAGTTGAACTTTTCAAACTACTGCTGCAACTCATTCACATTCTGTATACATATCCGGATCCTGTTATAGCATTGATTGATGGACATGCAATGGCAGGCGGAGCTATTATCGCAGCTACTGCTGATTACAGACTTTTCGCAGAGGGGCGATACAGATTCTCTTTTTCTGAGGCTCGTGTGGGACTGACTATCCCAACACCTTTAATCCAAATGATTCGGGAGTTTGTCTTTCCGAAAGAGATTTCAAATGCACTCCTTATGGCGAGAGCTTACAGGCCGAACGAAGCCTTACATGCGGGAATCGCAAATTCCATTCATGACAGTGAGCATTTAATGAATGCCGGGAAAAATCTTGCTCAAAAAATCATTCGACATCCCGGTGCAAGTCTTCGGTCCATAAAACATTCCATGAGAAAAAAGACCGCGGGAGAAATGATGGAGTTTCTGGAGAACCCGGAAAATGAGCTAAATGAGTTTCTCTCCTCCAGTGACTTTGAGGAAGGACTCCTTGCCTCCATTGAAAAACGAAGACCGAATTTTTCAGATAAGAGTGGCTGAAGATCCTGATAAGAGTGATTCCGGGATGCAGGTTTTTTTCATAAGAAAATAGTGAAACGAAAAATATTATCCGTTTGAATTTCAATTGAGCAGCCTGCTCAGGTTAGCGAATTTCACTTCGATCATTATTCAATTGTTAATAATTCAATCTCCTCTCACCAGGCGATAAACTCCTCCTTTTGAATAATCGGCAAGGTAGAGTTCTCCGCGAGAGTCTCTGGCAAAGGTGGATATTAACATGTCAAATCTGCCAAGTGTATAAATATCTTTAGTTTTCTGATAAGGTGAGTCAGGCAGATCAATGGCTCGTATCCAACCACCTACAAAATCGGCGAGGATATATTTCCCGAAAAGAGCTTTCACAGCACTTCCTTCGTAAACATAGCCCCCGGTAATGGATTGCCCCTCCTGATGTGTATATTCGTAAACAGGATCTACAACTGACTCATTCAGACAATTTTTAGAAGGTTCATAGCAATGTGTAGCTTCACGTTCGTCCCAGCCATAGTTACCACCACGAACAATTATATCAACCTCCTCATACTTATCCTGACCAACATCAGCCAGCAAGAGTCGTCCTCTACTATCAAAGGAATACTTCCAGGGATTGCGAAGGCCGAATGCCCAGATTTCATGCCGGGCCGATGGATTCATTAAAAAAGGATTGTCCGGAGGAATTGCGTAAGATTTTCCCTTCTCTTTATGGTTCACGTCAATACGAAGTATTGACCCCAGAAGAGTCGCAATATTTTGAGCATTTTCACCAATATCACCGCGCCATCCACCATCTCCCAGCCCAATGTAGAGCATTCCATCAGGCCCAAATACCAGACTGCCTCCGTTATGATTGGGATAGGGCTGGATCACTTCAAGTATGACCTCAACTTCTTTGAGTTTTGCACTGGAGTTAAGTGAGATGTCGTCTGTGGTCCACGCAGAAATTCGATTCACTGAACTCCCATGACTTTTTACAGAGTAATTCAAATAGAATTTACCATTGTGCCTGTAATCTGGATGAAATGCTATTCCAAGAAGACCTTGTTCTGATTTCGCCAGGACAGCAAGCTTTGCAAGTGTATAACTCTTCTTCTGAATCAGGTCCAGAACCTTGAGCCTGCCAGCTTTCTCAAGAATTACAAGACGATCATTGCTCTGTGGCAGAAACTCCATATCTGTGATGGCGGAAAATCCCTGCGAAACAGGAAGCAATCCCACAGGAATCTTCTTCAGCCCACTCTCAGTTTTATCATATCGGGGAACCAGTGAGACCTCTCTTTTCTCAGCTGTATATTCAGGAGTAAATGTGTCGACCAGCCAGGAACGAATCCTGGTGCAGGATGTCATCATAAGCAGAGTAATGAATATCAAAATGAAACGAATGGTTTTTGGCATGTGATTTAATTTCATGAGATTCACCAGAGCGTAGTAATTTGACGAAGTAGTATCGATCATTCATAGAGAGTGAAACGAGCTAATTCTGACTGGCAGGATTTGATATTTTCTTACTTTTCTTCTATAGAATATACCCTTGAACCATCCATGGTTCTGATAATAAGACAGGAATTGATAGCAATGCTTCCCATATCCTTACATCCTCACACATTAAGTCCGTTTTCTTTCCAAAATGTCGGAGCACATGGTCAACCGAACCTTGAAGAGCTTGTTTTAGAACAGGTTCCAGGTGGAAAATGAGGATTTCTTCAATATCAATTTTGAGCACTCTCCTTCAGTAAACACTGGCATACTTCACACTGTTTTTAATAAATGCTCCTTCACAGATATTCGAGTGATAACTTTGATCTATCACGCTTTTGAGCATACATGCTGAATCCCCGGACACATTTTTGTATAATCCGACTTTCGCTTGGTACAGCGAGTTTATTGGTTTTTACCGCAAACCAACGGCTGGTCCCCTGATGGTGGTGTTTTTTGTCTATATTTGGAGAGTCCTTGTTAGCCTTCTGTCTCTTGAGTCGAGTAAAACCGAACAAAAGGTCAATGGATTCCAGGCTCTCTTCCCGGAATATGGTTTAGTTCCACCATTTTCCAGAGAGACCACCCCCATATCCACAAGCATCAGAAAAACGAAAATATAACAACGGGAAAAACCCGTAGCATTCGAAATAGCCGAGAGACGGGCCCAATCCCTCTCATCAGGATAAAAATTAACCCGACGAAGATCCTGACCCGCAGTCTGGTATTCCTTCTTCCACTTGCGAGCCTTTAGAAAACTCAGCTTATTACCCAGCAGAGGATCATCCAGCAAATGCTGGAAATAGGAAGCGAGAGGAAGATTCCTCACTTTTATGAAGTTATTGAAAAAACGTTCATGATAGGAACCTGGGACCAGGAGGGTCGAACGAGAGCCTCGGAAGGACTCGCCAATCATTCGAATTTGTTCACTCATACAAAGACGGTGTATCAAAAGTTCAAAAATTCCCGGAAAATTAAAAAAAATGGGCAGTCACAGAGGATAACAGTTTTGCCCCTGCGACCAGGTGCAAGACCAAATAGTCAAGTTGAACCTTGCTCATCAGGCTGAATGCTTATTAAAATTTCGATCCTTTAAATAGAATGATCAAACTATCCATTTTCACAATGACAGGCAAGTTGTGACTATATTTCTTACTTGATTTGCCATAGGTCCGCTGCATTTTGAACCATGGAGAAAAAACCGGTAGAGAAAAAAACTTATTCGGCAAAGACAATGGCCGATTTCGAGAAAATCAAGAGAGGAACAAGCGAAGTTCTTCCGGAAGATGAAATTCTGGATCTTCTGGAGCAGAGCAATAAGTCGGGCAAACCTCTTCGCATCAAGGCCGGTTTTGATCCAACGGCCCCCGATCTACACCTGGGACACCTCGTACTGATCAGAAAAATTCGACATTTTCAGGAACTGGGTCATCATATACTGTTTCTGATCGGAGACTTTACCGGAATGATCGGCGATCCTACAGGTCGTAATGCCACACGAAAACGGCTAACCCGGGAAGAAGTAGCGGAAAATGCCAAAACTTACCAGGACCAGGTCTTTCGCATTCTGGATAAAGATAAGACGGAGATTGTTTTTAATTCGGCCTGGTGCTCCGGAATGACCATGGAAGATGTCCTTGGACTGACCGCCCGCTATACAGTGGCTCGCATGATTGAGCGTGATGACTTTTCAAAGCGCATTGCCGCAGGTGAATCCATATCTATTATTGAATTTATGTATCCCCTCATTCAGGGTTATGACTCTGTACAAATGAATGCAGATGTGGAACTGGGTGGTAATGATCAGAAGTTTAACCTTCTTGTAGGACGGGAACTGCAAAATCAGTATGGACAGAAGCCCCAGTGCATAGTAACCACTCCCCTGCTTATTGGTCTTGACGGGCAGCGAAAGATGTCCAAGTCCTATGGAAATTATATTGGTATTGATGAGAAGCCCTACGATATGTTCGCAAAGATCATGTCAATTTCAGATGAGCTAATGTGGGATTATTTTGTATATCTTACAGACATCCCAACAGAACAAATGGATAAGCTTCGCGTTGATCCATTTGAAGCGAAAAAGTTTCTGGGAATTACTATTATTGATAACCTGCATGGCGAAGGGAGAGGTCAAGAAGCAAGAGAGCTCTGGGAAAAAGAGAAGAGCGGAGCCGGACGGACCAGAATGGTTCTCCCTCCCGAGACTCCTGTCTTTAAAGTCAAAGGTGAATCGAGTGCTGTCCTTGCGAAGATTGTTGCAGATGCCGGTCTTGAAAAGAGTGTCTCTGCCGTAAAACGTCTTATAGATGCAGGAGCTGTCAAAATTGGTGAGGACCTGGAAACAGTGGACAATAAAGATTTTGAGTTGTCATTCCCCGGGGAATACCAGGTCCGTATCGGCAAAAAGAAATACCTGATAATTCGCGGCTAAATTTTTAGTAATTCACTGGCCATTTTGCCAGCTATTAATTGGTGGCAGCAATTACTTCAAGAGCCGGTTAACAAAATTTTGAAGTCCGATTTACAGAAAAAATCGCTTGTTTCAGAAAGAGAGGGGGATTGAGTTTTATCCCCTTCTCTTTTTGTTTTTCTATTCTCACAGACACAAATCTGATTCCGTATTGTAGAGCCTGGCATTGAGCAGGGGTGTGAGCGATTTGGGAGCTTTGCTTCCGAATCGCGTCCTTCGTCCCAAACACCATGGAAGGTTTTGGGACGACTTCTTAATAAAACCTTGATAGATATGTCAGTCTGCCGTAATAGAAATAGCGGTTTGCTATGAGGATGTGTAAATATTTTGTGTAAATGTATTTTTATGTTGTACCATGTATTGAGTTGCCAATTATTATTATATCTTAAGAAGCCCGAACATGAAACACAACCACTGATTACAAAATTGAGATTTACACTTCAATTTTATAGTTGAGCTCTACCTCGTCCCCGTGCATCCCCCGAAATCCCCAGTTACAGGCAGGTGATTCATAGATAGAGATTTCAATATCCTGATGTTTTATTCCAATTTCTTCTTGAATTCGATCAAAAAGGAGGCGAATCAACTTCTTCTTTGTCTCAGTCTTACGACCTTCGATCATTGATATTTCTATAATGGTGTAGGCGTCGCTTCGTCCATCTGGATAAAAGAAGTTTTCCTTATCCATTGGAAAGAATCTATGAGCCCTTTTGTCCTGTGGAAATTTCAGGGCATCAACAACGCAACTGTGTATCACATTCGAAAGTTCTACTTTTACTCTATCTAAATTCCCTTTAATTCCAAAAACCTTTACCTGTGCCATAAAATCAGTCTCCTTTATTCATTTTCAGTAATGTAGTTCAGACTTTCTTTCATCAATCATCTTGCTGAATTTTGCGGAGACCGGTGTATCTACTCCGGACTCTCTACCATAACGAAGTATCGTATTGCCAAAGAGATCTCTCTCATCCGGTTTTTCAGGATTTTCAAAATCACGATGAAAGGATGTCTTTGTCTCAAATGGAAAATCCAGAGCGGTATCAAAGGAGATCTGAACAATATCATCCGGTAAAGAGATAGATTTCGCAGCTGCAATATTTTTTAGCTCTTCCATTATTGCTTTTACACTCTGTGACATTTCATCATCCTGAATCACTTCACCGATTGTTTTATCAAGGGCCGCAGTTATCAGACCAAAGGATGCAATGAAAATATATTTCTTCCATATATCCGGATAGGAGTTATCGAGCCATTCATACCTGACTCCAGCGCGATCAAATAAACTCAAAATATCTGTAACATCCTGATTCGTATGGAGCGGATCACTACCCACCAATATTTTGCAGGCTCCCCCACGTTGAGTCACTTTCCCCGGACGTTCGATATGGGTTCCCACATATGCACACGAGGGTAGAACATATCCATTACTTATCTTACTGCGAACCCTGTCATATATATCAATACCATTTAGTAAGGGAATAATTCTCGTATTTTCATGAATCTTTGATTTTACAGAGTTAAGAACACCGGGCAAATCATATGACTTAACACATAAGAGTATCAGGTCTAATACGGGTAACTCATCGAAGTTATCTGTAGCAACTGTAGACCTGCATATGAAATCCCCATCCTCTTTTGTATTCAATATTAGCCCGTGTTCTTTTATCTCTTTTAAATGCTTTCCACGGGCAACAAAATAGATTTGCAGTTCAGAATTTTGCTGCAACTCAATATATCTTGCAATCTTCCCGCCAAAATATCCACCGACACCACCCATTCCTATAACTGCAATCTTCATATATGTGTTACGATCTCCTGAATATTTTTGAAAACAATCCATCATTTTTAATAATTTTTATTATCTCATAGTATTCATTCATATCAATTTTTGAATTCTTACGATATGGCTGAATAAGAAATCCTTTTCTTCTAATTTTTTCCGTATATTTATTTCAAAGGGATCATCGTCAATTAGCAGATCTCCGGATACAGTACGTATGTCTTTTCCAACTCCACGGTTTGCAGGATCGTAATCTTCCCTGAATATTAATCTATCAAAGTAAGAAATAAGATTATGATTTTTCAGTATATCAACCGCCCTATTTCTTGTAGAGTTTGTCCACAGGATTAAAATACAATCCATAAGGCGTAATGCTTTTAAGAATTCATGAATCCCCTGTCTTAATGTAGCCCCGAATTCATCTGCAATTGTATTATCAAGATCAATGACTATATTTTTAAGCATACTTCTTCCAGTTACCAGGAATCAAAATCTGTATATCCAGTCAATGTTCCCTGGATATACAGATAGATTGTTAGAAAGACTGTTTTCACTGGACGTGCAAAC
>JBNKQE010000266.1:0-7111 GCA_050295715.1 Leptospirales bacterium | reverse complement strand
ATCATTTAAATCTCGTATATAAACCCGAATAGGAACTGCGATTCAGGAATTACCAGTTATCTTCCTGTATCATTCCAGGATATTGAAGCGGATAGGGCTGCGTTAGTAACAAAATACTATCCAGTATTATTGATGTATGGCTGGATTGTTCCGACGGGTGTGATACAATGCGTATGCCGGTAAATAAATATTTTCGTTGGTCTCGATTGAGTCTGTCGGGTAATCTTTTAAGCAAATCAGGAAGCTCAATCTCAAATCTTTTCCAGGTGTTATATTCAAGTTTTCCAGCATACACAGGGACCTCATGGCCATGAAGGTCCCGGAACAACAGAAAAAGGGAGTGGAGTGTACCGTCACCTTTTAGCCAGAAACTTACACGTTTCGGGATTCCATTAATTTTAACGGACGTACGCGGATGAATTGTATAATTCTCTCTCCCTGGTGTGTGAAAGGATGTGTAAATCATGTAACTCAACGCGGCAGTTTGATTGTTCGCGGCGCTGTTCTTTTCTATAAGTTTCAGTTCTTTTTGATACGCGGCTGATTCAGGAAATTTACGTATAAATCGTGAAAAGGAAGAGGAACTGCTGTTACCCCGGTCATCCCAGGAGACTCCTGAGTTAAAGTCATCGAGAATCTGTAAGCTGTATCTATTCTTCATAGTTTGAAGAAGGGCAGACCACATCTCAACTCTCTTTTCGGGGATATCATACAGAGGCACTTCCGCGGCATAAAGAGCCACGCCTGAACTCTGCGATAGAATAAATGCAGTTAATAAAATATATTTAATAAAACAAGATCTCAAGCAGATACTTACTCCTGCTATTTACTACGGCAATTTTGCTAAAATCCTTAGCGTTTCTGTCTTTTTTCAGAGAAAAGTGAGAATGGATCTTTCCAATCTTCCAAAATTTTTTTAAACTGCGGCGATTGAAATTCAATTCCTGTCATGGGCCCCTTCTGTATCAGTAAAGGTCCGTCAGGCATATTTATTTTTATAGCAAAGGCGTGGAGATAGGCCCTGTCCTCTTCTCTGGCCTGGTCAAAGCGACCGTACATTTCATCACCCAGAATGGGAGACCCCAGGCTTTTCAATGCTACACGGATTTGATGCGTTCGTCCCGTCTGAGGCTTGACCAGAAAAGCTCGAAGTCCCGGCCTTCTTCCGCCGAGTGTTGCGGATATGAATCGTGTGACTGCAGGATTTGAGTGTTCACGGGTCAGTATCCAGCGCCCCCCGCGGCCTTTTGTCATGTCGCCGGAGATAATTCCTTGCTTTTTGGATGGAGGACGATCACTGAGAGCCAGGTAAATTTTTGATATACGATTAAATCGAAACTCATTTCCAATATAGTTGGCCATTTTTTTCCCGCGTGCAAACAGTAGTATACCGGATGTTACCATATCCAGTCTGTGCACGGGGTAGAGTCGTTCACCCTGGGGTATTTCGCCGGCCTCTTCCATCTTACGAATAATTTGAAGAACACCCTCTTTGCCACTTATGCCGTGAAAGGGTGTTCCTTCATATTTATAAACTGCAAGCAGTTGCTCTGTATTGAGGAGTAACTCCGGATTTTTCATATTTCGCCAGGTTTTAGAAGCTTGCTGTTTACTACAAGTTTATGTTCACTTATTAGTTTACTCTGGTAGGAATTGAAAGCTTCCTGGCCTTTTGTCTGGGTCAGTCTTTTTTTTATGTTATCCTTAACCGAAGCAAAAGTTTTTCCATTGAACTCATTATTTTTACGAAGTTCAAACCATTGACGAATATCTTCATCCGTTACTTCTGGTGTTGGCTGGTGTTTTATTAAATAGAGTCGGCTGAGGGCATCATCATTTCTCATCTTAAGAATAAAATCGTAGAGATCACTCTTCTTCGCCTTTTCCATATCAGGATGCCGACTCATAACTTCATAGGGGATTATAACGTTATGTAGCACGCGAAGAACTTGATTTAAGTCGACATCTTTATTCGCTTGCAACAGGGGAGAAACAAGCTGACCATATGTATACTCCATTTTATTTGTCTTAAAAAGGACTGTATCATTTTTTAATTTTGATTTGTCCGTTTTTCCCGGTATCGCAACTTCAAATATTTCCAGTCCGGCTTCTTTTTTTAGAGAATCAATCAATTCACGATTTTCACTTTCACTCACGCGATGAATTTGAGCCTGAGCCTGTTCCTTAGCCATTTTTTCAATCTTTTCGCTATCAGGGATGCGTTTAAGGCTTTGCTGGAGGCGGGTTTTGTCTTTGATTGTTTCCTGGAGATTCTTCTTCATTACATCTGTAATCTTTGTCTGATAGGAAACAAAAAGGTCTTCAAGATCGTCTTCGTCAGTCCGGTGTTCTTTAATTTTTCTGATTATCCAGTGACCCCGATCATTTCGTATATTTACAAATTTTCCCATTTCCGCATTTTTTAACGGGTCCGTAAGAAAACTGATCGGATTTTGTCCGCAGGAGACACAATGCGGATCGAGATATCCACCAATCATTGCATAACGCTTGTTTTCACTTTTATCTCTGATTATAATTTCAATTTCGCGGTCCGACAGCCCCGAATTCAATTTTGTAGTGAGTTCGTCAGCCTCTTCCTTGCGGTCGGCAACATCGGGCTTGTTCTGGGGAGAGGATAAAAATAAAATTTGCATATCCCACATGGTCAGATCAAGGTCGCGTTTTTTCTCTCTGAGCATTTTATTCAGAGAGGCCAGGGCTGCCGTTTTATCTGTAAAAGTTGTTGCCAGTTCGTAATCAGGCGATTTATCCATCTGTTCTTTTCTGGCAAGGTCGGCAGTGATTTGCATCATAGCAAAGTTCTGCAGCGCCTTTTCTTGTTCCTTAACACTGATTTTGGACATGTCTTCTTTCGAACGATATAGTCCGATTATATCCCGGAAATTTTTTCGGGTTATCTTTCCATTGTCCCAGTTAGCAAGAATTTCGCTATCGCCAGAACAAGAGGAGACAAATGCCGCCGTTGCCATAATCAGTATAAAACTGTAACTTTGAAGTTTTTTGAAATTTGCGAGTGAAACCATTAATGTTACTCCTTATAAAAATAAAGGATCCAATATAAATCCTGAATATCCTGTTTGTGGAAAATCAATACTGAACTCCTGTGTCAGAGTTCAGCGAACTGTATTACATGTGACAGATTATTGTAGAGGGCCTGAGGATCAAGCGTTATCTGATTGATCACTGCCTGTCGGTCGCGAGTAGACAAACCTGTATGGAGCGCCTTTTTTTTGTCCGGAGGATGTGGGCGCCTGTTGTTTTTTTGCAGGCGAAGGGGCAGATTTTTCCGTTTCCAGTTTTGCCTTTGTCTCCAATTCCTGTTTATTATCGCGTTCTTTTACCGGCTCCGCTTTTACTTGTCCGGTAGAAGTGTTGAATTGAGTTCCTGCAGGAGAATCTGATTCAGTTACAAACTCTTTACTCCTGGATTGTGCAGTTGTTTCAGATCGTCTGGGATTTACGGATGTTCCACCAAGGCTTTCGACAAGGTTTTTCGGCGGATTGATAACAATCTGGGAGAAAATTCTACCCTTGAGATTATCCAGGCGGATTGATTCATCTATAAGAGACTCTCTCAATCTTCCAGCGTAGTCTCGATCTTCACGAATTGAATTCTGAATATTTTCAAGCTCTTCAAGGTCGCGGTCAATTCTTTCCACCCGACGCAGCAAATGAATTGTCTTCAACTTCACATCGAAAAATTAAGGGTGTTTCGTGAAATGTCAAGCTGGAATTTTGATTAATTTCCTATTCAATAGGTTAACCTTTGAAAAAAATGGTTTTGCGGAGAAGTTGAAAACCGATGGAAGACCGGATGCAATCAGAAAGCGTCCCTGTTAAGCAGGGTTTCAATTTTTATAGAAAGGCATGGCATATGCTCGGACTCGTATTTCCATTCGCTTTCTATCTGGATGCATTTCAATTTCTGGATCCGTTTTTGGTGGAGGGATCCAGGGTCACTGGAATAATTGTACTGTTCTCCGGTTTGCTGGCCGTATTGATTCTGGATCTTGCAAGATTCAAAAACCCTCATTTCAATGAATTCTTTTTTCGATATGCCGGAGTATTAATGAAGGCACAGGAAAAAAAGCAGTTCAATGCGACTGTTCCGTATATAATGGCAAACCTTATTCTATTCCTTTTTTTTCGATATGAGCTTGTTATTCTGGGCGGTGTTTTTCTTATGCTGGGGGATCCTGCCGCCGCATGGGCAGGGAGTCATTTTGGAAAACACAGGTTTTACAACGGTAAATCTCTTGAAGGTGTAGTGGGTTTTCTCATCGTTTCAACTATTGGTGCACTGTTATTCTTACTCTTTCATACGCTGGCCATGGGACAGTCTGACTCCTATGCTCTCCTGAGTCCGCAAGGCGATTGGCGATTCTGGATGATACTATGGGTTTTATCCGGTTCATTCCTCGCTGCCATGGGGGAATTTTTTTCACACAATGCCTGGATGGGTATTCTTGACGATAATCTGATAGTGCCTCTGGCTGGAGTGGCCGGCATGTTGCTTGTGTCCGGTATGATTCCAGGAGTAAATACTTCAGAGCTGTTTCATAATCCTTTTGAATTATTCTCTCAGCTCATTCAGGGACGGGGTGGACTGTGAAGCTTCTGGACCGATATATCGGATTGGAGTTTATAAAGACATTTGTATTCTCATTGATTGGTCTTGTCTCCATCTTTCTATTTATTGATTTGCTAGAAAAGATGCGTATCGATACACAGCAACCGCGTGAGATGTTCCTGTACTATCTGCTGTATACTGCTCCTCAAATCACGTCCTGGATTCTGCCTGCGGCTTTGATTTTATCTGTCTCTTTTACTGTGGCTCAATTCTCTGTAACCCGCGAGCTTGTTGCCATTTACTCCGGCGGAATATCATTTTATCGCGCTGTAATGACCATTCTCGGATTTGGTGTTTTGCTGGCATTTTCCCTCTTCTTGTTTCAGAATTTTGTTGTAACTCCGTCCAACGAGAAGGCAAGAGAAGTCCTGTCTCTCATACAGAAAGATTCTGCGGTGGAAAAGGATATCGTATGGCAAAAAAATATGAGGGGGCGAGAGGGATTCTATTTTATCTATTATCTGGATCGTGAGTCCGAGAAAGTTCTCGGTGGTTTCCACTATTTGCAGATGGGGCAGGGAGATATTCCGATTGCTATGTACCAGGCAAGTGAAGCCGATTATGATCGTGAAAAGAACGAGTGGATCTTGATAAACGCGGAAATACTGTATTTTGATTCTGATCTGCGAGTTGTTGACTCGGAAAAGTCACGACGGTTTAGAATCAGCCTGCCGGAAGATATAGATTTTATCGCTCGCCCTTCCAGAGATCCTTCCGAATTGAATGTATTTGAGCTTCGCGAGGAGATTGCATCACGTGTGGAACGTGGATTGCCGACAGTTCTCTACGAAGTGGAACTGCATATGCATTTTGCTTTTCCGGTCATGACTTTCATTCTCACACTGGTAGGTGCAATCGCCGGTGCCTCCGGAAATTTACGATCTACAGGTCCGTTGATACGGTCACTTCTCATATCTATCGTAACTTATTTTATTTATTATTTAACATTTCGCCTCGGACTCAGTCTGGGAAATAACGGTGTCCTTCCACCGGTCGTGGCAGCCTGGGGGCCCACCTCTATTTATTTCGTGGCTGCAATGGTATTAATCATACGTTTCAGAAAATAAAATCGGGAGTCGACATGTCTTCACCAGTAAATGATCTTCAGAGCTTTATCAAAATCCTTGAAAAGGAAGATGAACTCATACGTATTGAAACTCCGGTCAGCCGTGACCTGGAGATTTCGGAAATTTATTTTCGTCATGCTCGCTCTCCCGATGGCGGAAAAGCATTATTGTTTGAGAACGTTGAAGGTTCGGATATGCCCGTTCTAATTAATGCTTTCGGATCTCATAAAAGGATGAAACTCGCTTTTTCAAATCGAACACTTGATGAAATTGCAGGAAATATGTCAGAGCTGCTGGACCTGTTAAAACTGAAACCGCCATCGGGCGCAGGTGAAACCTTTTCCATGCTTGGAAAGGCCGCAAAAATGATGCAGTTTCCTCCGAAAAAGTGGAAAAAGGGAAATGCACCATGCCAGGAGGTTGTCTTAAAAGGGGATGATGTTGATCTGAATGCTCTGCCCATCCTGACGAGCTGGCCGAAAGACGGAGGCCGCTTCGTAACACTGGGATTGACACTCACTCGTTCACTTGAGAATGGAACGAACAATCTCGGGATGTACCGTTTGCAGCAGTTGGATGAGAGGAGACTTGCCATGCACTGGCAGGTTCACAAGGATGGTTCTCATTTCTGGCAGGAATACAGGCGAAAGGGAATGAGAATGCCTGTCTCTGTTATAATTGGTGCTGATCCTGCTGTGATTTTTTCTGCAACGGCACCAATGCCGCCCAACCTGTATGAATTGCTTATGGCTGGATTTATTCGTGGTAAAGGTGTCAGTGTTGTAAAAGGGGTAACAAATGACCTGGAAGTTCCAGCCTATTCTGAGATCGTGCTTGAAGGTTATGTAGATCCGGATGAATTTGTTGATGAAGGACCATTTGGTGATCATACCGGTTACTATACCCCTGTGGAGAAATTTCCCGTCTTCCATATTGAAGCGATTACAATGCGTCACAATCCTGTCTATTCTGCCACTGTGGTTGGACGAAGCCCACAGGAAGATTGTTACCTGGCAGAAGCAACGGAAAAGCTGTTCCTGCCAATGCTGCAGGTTGTGGCTCCGGAAGTGCATGATCAAATGCTTCCGTGGGACGGTAACTTTCATAACTGTGCTGTTTTTGCAGTAGAGAAATCTTTCCCTTTTCAGGGGCGAAGATTGATGAATCACCTGTGGGGATTTTCGCAAATGTCATTTGCAAAATCCATTGTGACAGTGGATAAAGATGTGAAGCTTCGTCCTCCGGGAGATGTTCTAAAACATGTTCTCAATACAATTCACGTTACAAGGGATTTATTGATAACCGAAGGTATACTGGATCAACTGGACCACAGTGGAGTTCGTCCTCTCTACGGTGGAAAGGTCGGAGTAGATGCAACAACAAAGTCAACACC
>JBNKQE010000265.1:0-7117 GCA_050295715.1 Leptospirales bacterium | reverse complement strand
AAACGGCCAGTTGACCCCATTGAATACGAATGAAATAACTTCTATAAATGAAAAAATGACTGGCGAAGGACTTAGAGTTCTGGGCCTGGCAATGCGTATTTGGGATGGACTTCCCGATGTTATATCTCCTGAGAATATTGAAAATGATCTAATCTTGCTCGGCCTGGCCGGAATGATGGACCCTCCGCGTGATGAGGCAAAAGAGGCTGTGGAACTCTGCAAAACCGCCGGTATAATACCTGTGATGATTACCGGCGATCATCCCATAACTGCGAGCACAATTGCCAGCAGACTTGGGATTCATGATGGAGATGGTAATAATCTGGTCACAGGGCGCGACCTTGAGAATCTCTCCCCGGTAGAGCTGGACCGTAAAGTGGAAAATATTCACGTCTATGCTCGTGTCGCTCCGGAACAAAAACTACGAATCGTAAAGTCACTTCAAGCAAAGGGTCAATTTGTTGCCATGACAGGAGATGGCGTAAATGATGCTCCAGCCCTCAAGCGGGCTGATATAGGCGTAGCTATGGGGATAAGCGGAACAGATGTCTCAAAAGAGGCCTCACATATGATACTGCTTGATGATAACTTCGCAACAATTGTGGGCGCTGTTCGCGAGGGGAGAAGGATTTTTGACAATATTCGTAAGTTTATTAAATATACGATGACAAGTAATTCGGGAGAGATCTGGACAATCTTTCTGGCGCCTTTCTGGGGAATGCCGGTCCCGCTGCTTCCAATACATATTTTATGGATAAATTTAGTAACGGATGGACTACCAGGTCTTGCGCTTACCGCTGAAGTTGAAGAGAAAGGGATAATGAAACGCCCTCCCAGGCATCCCAAAGAGAGTATTTTCGCACATGGACTTGCCTATCATATCGTATGGGTTGGTCTTCTCATGGGTGGTGCATCCCTTTTTACCCAGTGGTATTACGTAACAACCGGAACCAGCCACTGGCAGACCATGACATTTACCGTCCTCTGCTGGAGCCAGATGGGACACGTCCTTGCCATTCGCTCGGAAATAGGTTCATTCTTTTCACGCAATATTTTCAGTAACATGCCATTAATGGGAGCTGTAATACTAACCTTCGTATTACAGATGGGGACTATTTATATCCCACAGCTGAATTCCATATTCAAGACCGAACCACTTTCGCTGGTTGAGCTGGGTGCGACTCTCGGACTCTCCTCTATCGTATTTTTCGCTGTTGAAATTGAAAAATTTGTAAAGCGACGATTGTTACGAAGGCATCCCTGACTCGGTGCAATTGAATTAATAGTTATTCTTTCACCATATCTAACAGCATGATGATGCCACCTGAATTTTAATGAGTAATGGGATATCATTTTTGAACTTATTCATAGATTCCACACGATTATTTCTTACACATCCATAGTGGGATTTTCTGAAACTCTATTTTAATACCTCGATAACATATGCATATGCATATGCAGGCGAATCAATTTCTGCGCAGAAACTCGAATGATCACAGTCTCTGTAATCCTGTTTGTGATACACCCGATATACCCCGGCCATACTATCGGGAGTATTATATCAATATATATCAATCCTTAAAATCGGATATCTGCTGCCAGGAGATCGATAATAGAGATCATTGGAAGACCAGTAATAATCATCACCGGGGTCGGGGATCGGACCATCGAAAGAATCCCAGTAGTACAAGCCGCCGGCCATCTTTAGATAATATGTGCCGCCAATAGGCGGAGTCGTAAATCTTATTGTGGTCAAAAAGGGAGGGACATCACCCGTTGCCCAGTATATCTGAAGCGGATGCCCCGAATACACAGACGTATTCTGAGCAGTGTAAAAGCAGACGATACATTCCAGAGGGACCGCCATGGTATTCCCGTTGATATCGTCCAGCGCCATACTGGTTGATATCGAAGCCGTGCTCTCGTTATAGACATCCGTATACAAAAACCGAATATAGATTACTGTATTTACCGGATACGATGAGATTGTTGCGCTGTATATTGAAGTCCAGTTGATATTATCGGGAGAATATCTGAAAGTCGCCGGATCCGTCGATATAGACGTGTATCCCTGAACAACTTGATCGGGACAGATAACGCTCACATTTGTAATATCGCTTCCGGCTACAACAGCGCTCGCATTGGCTATGCTGCAGGTCTGGCCCACGGGACCAACCTCTACTTCCACTCTGTAGGTATGTCCACTCTGGACCGAATTGGTAAAAGCAAAACTTCCATTCGAAGATAAAGTCTTACTTTCCACATTTGCTCCGTCATCCAGTAGGCGAAGGGTTATATCTCCATTGAGTCCGCTGATCGTCCCGCCGACAGAATAATCATTCGTTATACATGTAATATCGATATCGGTTTTATTGGCAGTCAGACCTGCTCCGTAATACTCGGTTCCCCCTGCATCAAACGAACATGTCTGCCAGGGATTCGTCGGGTACTCAACAATGGAAATAGAATAGGTAGATCCATAACTGAGAGAACTTGAAAAAATATAACTTCCGGTGACAGGAAATATCGTCTGTAATACGTTCTCACTGCTATCCCTGAGTTGTAGAGCAAGTCCCGTGCCATCCAGGTTTGCAATGTTTCCTCCCACAAGATACCCTATTGTCGCACATGAGATAGAGGGATAGATATTGGCCCCCTTTATGGTTCCCGAACCACCGGCAATGGCACAATTCTGTCCATTCGGTTGACTGGAAACAACAAGATTGAATGTATCGCCCGAATTCAAGGTTCCCGCATTATGCGAAGTGGTTCCCGCTGCAACCGCTTGGTCCACACCGTTAAAATTCAATATGAAGTTCGGGTTTAATAAATTCGCGATTGAAGCTATCACATCATACTGATTGGTCGAACAAATAATATCAGATATATACTCATCCTGTGCCAGGGAGATCGTAATTTGTTCCGATGTATTGGTCCCGTTAAACAGGCAGGTCTGCCAGGGATTCGTTGGATCGGCAGCGATAGTGATATCATTCGTACTTCCCACAAGGACCGGCGTATGAAACTCTGTTGGGATTGCACCGGAATCAATAAGCAGATTGTCTCCACCATTATTTTGCAAAGTCAATCCCGATCCCGAAAGTCCCGACACACTCCCGACCTTAATCAGGTAAGCCTCCTGACAGGAAGCCTCCAAATCTTCAATATCGTTATTGATTACAACTCCGCTGCATGTATTAAGATTCAACTCACAAAATTGTGCAGGATTTCTGGGGTACCCCTGTATAAAAATATTATAATTATCCAGAGTTCGCAGTTTTTGAGGAAATGTAAAATAGTCCACTGTAGCAAGATCGCTGTCAGATGCGGATATAATTACAGAATCGTCTCCATTTCCCAGGATCAGGTTTTGACCGAGAAGACCTGTAACCTTCCCACCAATTGTATATTCCGGAGGAGCAAGAACGTCCATCAAAATGAATTCAGGTAGATTATCACCCACAGGTCGGGAGCATATTAATGTAATACAGGGTAACATTGCCGCAGCAAACAGCAAGAAGAAATACTTTGACGACAGGTTCATAATCCCTGCTCCCGGGTGTATGAGTATTTATAGAAGATGACTCAATCAGATTTACTCATAAAATAAAAAATAGAACGAATAAATTAACCCTGTGTTCACACCTTAATCCTTATTAATAGGACGATTAATAAACGTTCTTTTTCAAACCTTAGCTCAGTGACTGAATCATTTTACTTGAGAGCACATATATTTATTTTATTTTATTAAATGTTATTCAATAAAATAAATACTGTTAACCACAGAGATGCCAGATACTAAAATGATTATAGTTCACGGCGGATAAATATTTCTCGAACTACCAGGCCATTTACGGCGGATAGATATCGGCCCATAGTATTGTAGTTGTTCCCGCTTGCCGGACTACATCAATAGAAGTTCCATTAACCGTTACACTTGTGATGTATCTCCCGGGATAGAGCCATGTATTCACCAGGGTGCCGGCCGAATCATATGCTGATACGGCAAACTCTGATATATTCTGATAGTTTGGATCAAAAATTACATACGTATATCCACCGGCTACCCAACTGGCTTTTGTTCCCACCCAGTAATTAGGAGTAAGTGTACCGGGAGGCGGTGGTTCGGGCCCTGGAGGAGTGACAGATCCATAAACGACGGCTGGCATCCCGCTTGCGTCCAGAGTTCCCCCGGGCACGTAAGAGGAAGCATTACTAATAATTCCTCCCGAATATTCCGCGATGATATAGTAATAATAAGTGGTACTGTATGAAAGACCACTATCGCTAAATGACGTCCCCGTTCCGGCATAGATCGGCGTCCCACCCGAGTTCTGAGGTAATAACGACCTGTACAGACGATATCCAGTAGCACCCGAAACACTGTTCCAGGTAATGGGCAGAGTAGTTCCCGAAGGAAGCCCAACAGTCAGACCTGTGGGGTATGGGGCAATAGTGTAAGTGGAAGCATTGATTCCACTTGAGATATATCCGGATGCTACTGCGAAAGCCTTTATCGTCTTCTGACTACCATTCGTGGTTATTGAGATGGGAGCGGTATAATTAGAACTGGAAAGAGTGGGATCCGTACCGTCTATTGTAAAATGAATCGTTGCACCGGGTGTTGGAGTAGCGATCGTCACACTCTGACCCGTTTCATATATTCCACCGGCCGGATTAAATGTCGGTGTCACTACGGTTCCATAAATTGTTGCTGTGAAGCTTGTTGTATCAGATCCGTCAATTGAGGCTGAAGTCGCGCACGAAACCGCATTAAAAGTTGTTGTGGAAACGACAGCAACCGGCGTTGTGTAAAGACTGGACCCCTGCGCACAGAAACCTCCAGGACTGTATTCGCTTCCTCCGGCAGTCAGAGCGCAGCCGGATAGACCTCCATCGGTTCGATAGCAAACTATATCGCCTGAAGCGCCCGGGCTCATAGTGACAACATTGTAGAAAGGAGTATAAGCAAGGCTCGGTGCTCCAGCAGCAGGAAGAGCATTACAACTAATATTTTCTGTGGTTAATGAACTTGAGATTGTCCCCGTTACATTAGCTGAATTGTTTGAATCAAAATAACAGTCATAAGCTTTGTTGTAGGGATTTGAAATAACTGAAAGAGTATAACTGTGTCCCATCACTGTTCCGAAACTATATGAATCTCCCGGATTAATAACGAGAGTATAGAAAGTTGAAGTATCCACATCCGTATATCTGATCTCCAGCCCTTCCGATGGTGAAGTATATCCAGCGATTGCTCCTGAAATTCGATTGGTAGAACACTCAACAGACTGCAAAGTTACACTGCCCGCAATGGATCCTCCAGTATAACTGTAAGTAATGGATCCATCAGCGAATGAACAGTACTGGTCGGGACCTGCAGGTTGCGCAGTGATGGAGACAGTTGCAATCGTATCTCCATAGTTGAGATCTGCTGCTATTACATACTGAGAAGCTCCCGGATTAACCAGCACACTCTTCGTAAAAGGTCCACCGGAGTTAAGAGTCCCCTGAATTTCCAGTTGCAGTCCACTACCTGACAGTCCGGATATGGAGGAACCGGCATTGTAAGTATTCACAGAACAGCTGATGGAGGCCACAACATTGCTTCCTTCCACAACTGTCGTTACACCATTGCCTCCGCCAAATATCGCACAATTCTGACCCGGTGGTTGTGAGGTGATGGATATTCCATATAGATCGCCACTGGCCATCGGTATGATATCCGTCGTGACAGTACCGGCAGTGTATGTATAATTCGCACCATTTATATTTACAACAAGACCATCATAAACAAGACCGGTAATATTTGCATATACATTGAAATATTTCAAAGTACAGGTAAGTGGAGTCGAAAGAGTTGTATCAACCGTAATATTGGTTCCCGTAGAAGTGCTAAATACACCGGGAGTACCAAAATAACAATCTTGCCAGGGATTTACCGGTTGTGCCGAAATATTTACCGTACTTCCGCTTGTCCCATAAAGCAGTGTGGATACAGGAGTATCAAATACGAAGCCAGTATCACCAGATAAAAGAGAAATACTGTCGGAGCTATTTATAGTGAGAGTCAGACCACTTCCCAGCAAGCCATCACCGCCACTTATCAAACCATCAACTCTGTATGCATCCTGACAGATTACTTCAATATTTTTAATATCACTGTTTACAACTACTCCACTGGCAGTATTTTCAGTCAGCTCACAAAGCTGGGTAGGTATACCAGGATGATCCAGTATAGAAATACTGTATCTTTCCAGTGTTCGCAGATTTTCCGGGAAAGTAAAATTATCATTGGTTAAGGGATCACTGTCGGATGCAGATATTATAACAGAATCATTATTATTTCCTAGCCTGAGATTCTGCCCAAGGAGTCCCTTTACATAACCGCTAATGGAATAGACCGGAGGGGCGATTACATCCACCATAATGAATTCGGGCAACATATCGCCAACGGGACGTGAGCACTGGCAGACAAGCCCCCATAGCAACAGAAAAACAGTGTAAATTGAATATTTATAAATCCTGCGAACCATTTTTTTCAGGAATCATTGGTAAATCAACCTGCCCCGGTCAACAGTGTACCCATATTAAAGTGATTTGTCGACTCTATTAAAGTGATTCGTCGACTCTTCTGTTGTTACCAGTACGTTAAATATTAACTGCTGTGAATATATAACATCTCAGAGTTGCCATGCACTATTATGTCTATGTTAAAAAAACGATTTCTTATATTTAGTATTGTAATCTGGTAAATGTACAGTATCGAATCAGTATTTTCATTATTTCCGAACATATCATTTTGGCCAATGCAAATTAATCCACTAATGATTTTATAATAATTTTAACGTCATAATAGACAGTACATCATATGATTACATGAATTCGTAAATCAAAATCAAATGAGCAATAATAACAAAAACAATGGAATTCGAGGCTTGCTGCTGGACCTCAATGGAGTATTTTATAATGAGAATATCCCTGTTCCGGGAGGGAGAAATACAATTCACTGGTTAAGAGAGAATGCGTACAGGGTTCTTTTTCTGACAAATACAACGACAAGAAGCATCTCCTCCCTCCACAAAAAACTAATTTCCATGGATCTTGATGTGGAAAA
>JBNKQE010000264.1:0-7120 GCA_050295715.1 Leptospirales bacterium | reverse complement strand
GGCGTAGTTACATTTAACTACGGCCTATTGCAAGGGAACCGGACCTATGATCACTCCCCATGTGTCCAGTCGGCAAGAGCCGGCGTGAAGCGGAAATGAATTCATTTGACTGTAATTAAATCAGCCTTGAGCAATAAAGTCCTTGAAGTGTTAAAGACATTTTTTCGGATTCACATTTCCACCGATCCAGGAAACTATCAAGATCCGTATGACAATTCGTCAGGGACCTTCCATGGTTGGAGAAAAGAAAAACCGTCAATCACATATGCACCCATATTTTATTTCTTGAATTATTAGCAATATCACTATACTTGTATGACTGTGCAGCAAAAAGGTATCTGTTATCTAGACGAAATCTCATCTCTGGAAAGGCAATAAGAATGATCCTGATTCATGAATGCCAGTGTTCTCGTAACTTTATTGATTTGAAAATCAGTGTTGACCCCGGTCAATTCCTTCTCGAAATAACTGCCGAGCAGGATTTTCCGGAAGAAGAAAACCCCATGGACCCCTCCGTTATCGGTACCCATCAATGTTCATCAGCTGAAGAGATGTGCAGGCTTTATGATAGAATTGCTTCACAGCTTTTTGGCAAAGAGAACAAAGATTTTGAGTTTGAGTCCGACATTGGTCCTGTTGAATCCATTGATATAAGAAAATGGTATGAACGTTTTATGGAAAACTCCCGGATGCTTTTTCATGCCATTACCAACAATGACCTGGAGGCCATTCAGCCATGGCTCGCACGGGAAGGCGAGGATATCATCAACCAGTATAACCGGGAGGGAGAAACTCCCCTGACACAGGCAGTAAAGCTCAATCATAAAGAAGCTGCATATGAACTTCTCAGAAGTATGTTTATTGAAAAAGCTCTCAAAAATAGAGAGGGGAAAAACGCCGTAGAGATTGCCATAGAACAGAAGAATAAGGAGATGGTAAGAACCCTGCTTTCAATGGGCTGGCTGGTTGATGATGAGGAGCGCCTTAACTATATTTTACTAAGCGGACTGGAATTGCCCGATCCTGAAACATCTTCGCGTCAAATGGCGGAGCTGGTTCTGAAAAAAGTATCGAATCTCTCGGAAGAGCAGAAGAACGCCTACAGAGAAAGAATCAACTATATATTGACTCCTGAACCGGAAGAATCATCTGCTGATTTTGACATTGAAAGTATGGCGGATGAGTTTGCCTCTGTCATTACTGATCAAGCGGAAAAATTCAAAGATACGGTTTTTGCGGCATTTGCAATTGATGCCGGTATATGCTCCCTTGCCACAGAGGAGGATATTCAGAATGAATTGAAGTCGTCCGATTGGACATTCCGTCATGAGTTGAGAACCGGTTTTGACTTTGATGCATATCAGAATCACTATGAAGCATCTGATGAAGAACAGAAATCCAGCGCATATACTGCGGCCATGAAGGAATTTCTTAAAGAACTTGAAAAGAGAGGATTACTCAATCAAGTGAACAGGACAGAGAGTTTTTCACTCTCAATCATGGAACATGAATATTAGAATCTTCAAGACTCCTTTCGAAAAGAGATCTTTAATATTCTACAATGACGTTCTCTTTCCTATAGTTCTCGCTAACGGTTTCGTATTTTAAATAATCCTGGAATCCTGAATAAATATATATTTTCGACACCTATAATTACTTCATCGCCGATATCTTTTTCCGGAACCGGTAACTGTCCTTTTCTTAAAAATCCCTTGATATTGGGTGATCAATAGCGGACAGTGATTTCTGGAACGAGAGCAACGATGGATAAGTTTTTAAAACGTATTCTGGCGCGCGAATCATCTACCCATGATTGGCTTACATTAAATGGCCACGAAAAAATCTCTACCGCTATTCAGGAAATGCTGGAAACCCAAAAGAACGAAATCCTATTTAGTAAGTTCGAAGCAGGGTTAGACAGGGCTTTTAAGTATTGTGCTGGAAACTCAGATACTCAAGCGCTGGATTTCTCCTGGTATTATGCAGGCCGAGAAACAGGAGAAGCCCTGGCATATGGCTACTCTGAAATAAAAACCAAAGGAACGCTTGCCAGGAGTGATCTGGGCCCTGAAGAGATTTCAGGTGTAGAAATTAAGTCATCCCCTGGTGATATTATTGATGAACATTTTGCGGGCCTTCCCACTCACATTGCATTAAATGCCTTTGTAAAACAGGTTAAACCTATGACGGACTCTTGTCCTGCGGATGTTGTTGTTTTAACAACAGACTTAATCAACCTGTGGAACTACCAGAGAGCCATTGAGGCTATTGCAATCTGTTTGGAACGTAAGACATATAGTTTGGCCCCAAAGTTCTGGGTAACGATGACCCGGCACGAACGCGGTTCTGTACCAATAGCGCAATTTAACTAAACTAATTTTCGGGTTGAACAAAGTTTATATAGGGTATGCCCGAATCTTCTATGCTGTTCTTCAAGCTCTCATACACAACGATTGCATTAACGGATTCAGCCATACGAAATAATAACAATCCGTGTGCTTTTTGTTCATCAATAACAACGGAATCAAAATCTGTATCGATCGAGGGTATTCCTGATGGAGTGGAGTATGCCCACATAGACAAATCAGCTGCAGCAACAAGACCAACAATGTTAACTGCCTTGTAATCTTTGTGCGAAATTCCACAGATTCAGGAGGCATATCGATATCGACTCAACCAAAATTCTCCGGGAGTACGAATTCCATATGAGGATATTTACCCTTGCTTTCCAGATGTTGCTTGAGTGCTTCAGAAACCATGATCTCTGACATGCGCCCGTGAGGACGGAAGATATGATGGCCAGCAGCCTTCTTCTCATCGATGACGATTTCATTGAACAGAAGGGCGTCATCGGGCGGCGAGTCTTCATGTAGCTCAGAGGCATTCATATCGAAGACATCGATCAGGCCGATGATGTTGCAAAGTTTATACTCGGTCCAGATTTTACCGGATTTAGCGTCGACCAGATGGCAGTCATAGGTATCTATATTGTCGATGCCGAATTCCAGCATATCCTGCAACAGGTCGTCCCGCAGCAATAAAGGCGTTGCGAAAAACTCTGGCATGACATCCTCGGGGTAGTCCAGGTCCACTATGATGGGTTCCTCGACCTCTGCCCCGGGTATTCGTGCACCGTCATAAAAGCTATCCCACGATAGCCCGTTTTTCTGGTCTGGCATATCTGCTTCACAGAGTTGATAATCGTCTCCTGTAGTTTCTATTAAGAAATAATGAGTCATGGTTGGTCTCCTGAATATCCAGGGCTCAGGTTTTTATATTCAATTCCGGAAGTGTGTCCTGAAAATCCTTGAAACGCATGTCCTTCTGATGGAACATCGCATAGATTAAATTCAAAGTCCATTTCTGGGATAGAACATAAAAGAGCTGGTAGATGTATTCTGTACTGTGTTCGTGATCTTTTTCGCGGCCCTTTTTTTCATAAATCCGCTCCCTAATGCGACTCCGGGGATACACGCCTTTTCTTCGACGGTATCCCATTGCCACTACAATAAACATTCTGCTATAGTAAAGAAATTCCTGACAAACAGAGGCCGCAACAAATTCTATTTATCAAGCATGGTGAGTCAGCATAGGCGAATAGAATTCGGTTGTTGCTTTTTCGATGGTCTCTTCATGCAGCTTTTTGATTTCCTCTTTAGAGTGAAATTCTCGTGCTTGCGGCGTATCCATTGCCTGGTCGAAAGAAGCTTTCTTATCCCAATTAGCAATAAAAACAAAAGGTTTATTTTGATTTTCCGATTCAATGACCTGGTAAGCGATCAAACCCTCTGCTCCATCGAGCATCTCCCCGGAAAGTTCCAGGAGTTTCTTTAATTCCTCCCTTTTTGTTCGCCATATCAGTTCTCCGCATTCAGAAAAGTCGGAATCAGAAGCAGAGATGAAAATATCACAGAAAAAGGTCATCTATCATATTGGCCCCCTATCCGAAATAAAACCCTGTTACAGGAAGTGCCGGACCATTCCGGAGTCAAGGAGACACCTTAAAATTTACTCGAGTTTTTTCTTTGTAATGGGAGGGAGAAATCGTCCGGTACGCCTCATATAATCCATATACCGTTCTCCAAAAATATTCAGCATCGCATGCTCTTCTGGTCCCACACGAATGGCAAACATGGATCCATACAACAATGCTGGCGCAAAAGTAAGTATCCAACTTGCACTTAGAAAACCGCCACCAAAACAGTTCAGAATATATGCCGTATAAATGGGATGCCTGACCCAGCGATAGGGGCCTGTCTCAATCAGTGTTTGTTCTTCGCGCACCTCCACAAACGAGTTGAAGTTCTTATCCAGGTTGTAATGGGCAAAAGCCAGTAGACAAATTCCTGCAATAAGAAGAAAAATTCCTGTAAAGCGAAGCCAGTGGGGAAAGTCTGCGTATGACCACGGGAAAATCTGCGGAGCAAAAATATAGAGCAAACCGAAAGAAGTAGAAACCGAATTCGATAGCTATCAATTTGATGATGCTGTATAATTTACCCTCCCGTTAGGGCATCAAGAATCCCGGAAACCTTTGGGTTGGTAGACAGCGAAAGCTCTCAGAAAGAAGCAGCAATCGCCCCCATAGAAGCTATGAGCATTATCGCTTTTTTCAAGTCTGATGCTAAGGAAAAAAGCTTCGCATTTGGTCGTGTTCATCGCCGGGAAAGCAGGCTGCTGGATATAATGGAAACCGTGGGATTCGATTGCACACAAAAGTGATTTGCTCATCCCGGAATTGCGAAAGCTTTTCTATATGGCCCTGAACTACCATTTGAATAAAAGAAGTCAAATGCCCTCCGGCAAAGCCGGGGGTTACGTTTTAAATCAAAGAGCCCCCGGTAATTCTTACAGGCGAAACATGGGAAGCGGATTCCACGGTTCTTTCCGTATCTGTTGCAGGGTCAGAAGTAAAAGTCGTCTGTGGAAACCTGCATTGGGATATACACTTCTTATTTCACGAATGTGTGAACGAGGGATTCCGAATCGGAGAATTCCCAGGCTCACATCGATCCAGTCGGCGCGCCGAAAGGTTTCGGCTATACTATGACCGGACTCTGTATTCCGGAAGGGATCACTCTCCCTTTTAACTCTGACTCTCCGGATCGCTGTGACCTTGTGATGCTGCTCGATTGTCTCCTTGATCTCTTCGCTCCATGCGGAGAGTCCCTTTCCCTTCAGATAATCCATTGCCTGATCTACCGACGGTTTCAGATAGTCAAAGGTTTTGTGGGTCCAGATTCCGAGGTCATGAAAAGCCGCAGCTGTTGCAAGCTTTCCTTTTTCGCGAGAGGAAGGCTCCTTCATAGCCTGAAAAAAGAGAACCACCCTGATGCAGTGATTGCGATAGGCCGTATAATCTTTTCCCAGAACTTCACGATATTCGGTCAGGATCGAATCGAGAAGGATTAGTTCCTCGTTGAATTGCAGGTTTTCTTCATTATAAATATTCATTCCATTTTACCCGCTTAATGGTGAAAAAGGCGAACGCCAGAGAAAACCATGGTCATCCCGTATTCATCAGCGGCACGAATTACATCTTCATCTCGCGTGGATCCTCCCGGTTGCAGCACATATTCAACTCCACTGGCTGACGCACGATCAATACTGTCACGAAATGGAAAAAAGGCATCGGATCCAAGGGCCACACCGGAAAACTCAGCAAACCATTTGACCTTCTCTTCATGCGAGAGGCTTTCGGGAATCTCAGTGAAGATATCTCCCCAGGACGCCTTTTCATTGGGGGTCACATCATCCCTTAAAAATTGATCAATGGCATTATCCCGCTCGGGCCTTCTTACAGAGGGGCGAAACGGCAGGGAAAGAACCCGGGGGTGTTGGCGAAGAGACCAGAGGTCTGCCTTCTGTCCGGCAAGACGGACACAGTGAACCCGTGACTGTTGCCCGGCACCGACACCGATAGTTTGCCCGTCCTTCACAAAACAAACCGAATTGGACTGGGTGTATTTCAGAGTAATCCACGCGACAATTAGATCCCGGAGCGCTGGAGCCGGTAGATCTTTCTTTTCAGTAACAATATTCGTGAGGTCATCCGGGGTAACCCTTCGATCATGTCGCCTCTGTTCAAAACGAACTCCGAAAACATCTCGGACCTCCATCGGATTGGGAGGTTCATAAGCAGCATCGATTTGCAGGACCGTATACTTCCCCTGTTTCTTTCCCTTGAGGATTTCCAGAGCCTCCGCTTCGTATTCCGGAGCGATCACGCCATCCGACACCTCCCGGGCAATCAGACGGGCTGTGGACACATCCACCCGATCCGACAGTGCAATAAAATCGCCGAAAGAACAGAGACGATCGGCTCCCCGCGCCCTTGCGTAGGCAACCGCCAGGGGGGAGAGCTCCAGGTCGTCCACGAAGCACGATTTTTTTAAAACATCATCCATGGGAATCGCTATCGCTGCTCCTGCCGGGCTTACATGTTTAAAGGAAGCTGCAGCGGGTAGATGAAGTGCCTCTCTGAGTTCACTTACAAGTTGCCAGGCATTCAGTGCATCCAGAAGATTGATATATCCAGGCGAACCATTCAGAATTGTAAGCGGAAGCTCATCAGAAGTGTCCATGAAAATTCGAGCAGGCGTCTGCTGGGGATTGGCTCCGTAACGCAGCGGGAAGGATGATGACATAGGTTTACTCCTGACAACAATGATGTCAGGACATTCTCTTGCAGTATACTACGGGAGAGCAATAAGAAAAAACGAATTCTATGATGATTCTGCTGGCACTATGGGATAACAATATACGAACCTCAGGCTGTCGACCTTCAGTTGTATCCACAACAACTTCTGTGTCGCAGGCAACCGGTTCTTCGCGTCCGGGTATTTCATCTACAGGAGGAGGAGTCACAGGATTTAATCGTTCGGGGCAACCCGTATATCGGGGGTCCTGCAGAGTTGTAATATTTCGGTGTATGGGAGTTCAAAGCTCCCCTTATAGATAGACTTGCCAGTTGGTATACATATCGAGCCGCCATCAGGATCATAAAAACTGGCACAAACAATCTCCATGGGATAGCCGTGTAACGCACTCTCTGATGCCAACCTATCAAACTTATCTACCACAGTGGCCTCACATGTTAAAGCAACGAAATAAATGAATA
>JBNKQE010000263.1:0-7136 GCA_050295715.1 Leptospirales bacterium | reverse complement strand
TGAAAGCCGATTCAGTAGCCTGGTGCGTCGGGCGGTGGAAGAAGATCACATATCCCTCAGCCGCGGAGCAGAGATTTTAAAGATCACCATCAACGATATGCAGGAACTGATTCTCTCCTGGGGATCCGTTCTTTGAACCGGATTCCATCATTGATTTGACTACAGGCATATCGCTCAAATCAGGTTTTGCAATTGTTACCGCATCATCCGTATGTGCAATCAGGCTTCCATCATTGTTTACCAGCATATACTGAAAAATATCCGAAGCCCGGGTGGATCGAAAGGACTCCATAAGAGAAGAAGAGTCCACGGCGGCAACATACATGCGATTGGGATCGCTTTCGTCGGGAATGGCGATAACGATTACCGGTATGTTAAAGCGCGGGGACATGTTTTCGAAGACAGTTTCGTTTTGATTCGTGTGAAGAAAGAAACTCCCTATGTTTCGTTCCAGATCCGTAAAAGAGGCTGCAGGAATATTGTAATTCTCCGAATATATGCGATTGATGGCCTTCCATTGAACTGCGGGAACACCCAGTTTTTCTCGGACAGAACTAATGTAAATGAACTGCGGATTGTCCGAAAAGAATTTTTGAATGTCTTTCGGTGCTACCGTCTCTTTTCCTCGTTTGCTGTGTGACAGGGCTCCTGCATTTTCAAGGCGATAAATTAAATCGTGAAACTCATCCTGGATTTTCTTGCTGCTCATTCGTGCGAGACTCAGATTGTATTCCTGAATCAAAACCGAAATATTATCCCTGAAAAGCTCGGTGGCCGGGAAAATCATTAAAGTGGCCGCAATGAAAATTATGGCCGAGGTAATTGAGGCAAGTTTTACTCGAAGGGTAAAACGTGATGGTTTGAAGGTTTCCTCTTTGTCTGCAATGATTGGGTCAGGATGCGTTACTTTCATTTCCAGACGCCGGGTCTTTCCCGTTGCGCGAAGGGGAGGGAGGCTCTCCTCTTCAGTCTTCTTTTCACTGTGTGATGCGATAGTTTTCGGAGCTGCCGTCTCTACGGTTTCCTGAGATTTGGAAGTTGATTCCTCAAATAGAAAGGATTCATATCCGTTCGCTACTGTCAGATCGATGGAGTGCGATTCCTGTCCGGAAAAAAGCCGAACACATTTTTCGGGAGTCAGTTTTTTACTCCGCAGCGATAGAAGAATCGTAACCAGGTAATTCATTACCGTGGAATCCAGGGATTCGTAACCAACCATAACGGGATTTGCTTTCAGGTGGTTCAATAACCGGGCGTTTGTCTGACGTATATATTCAAAATCTCCGGACGAAATCCTCTCAAGGTCAATCCGGTATACTGAAATTCCGGACTCTTCCAGTATATTTTGCAAATGCTGGGCCGATTCCTGTTTTTTTAGAATTAGAAAGACTTCTCGAATCTCCCTCTCTTTTATTTCCGGAAGGAGAACTTCTGATTGGGACTCACCGTGAAGATTCTCTTCTGAGAGTAACTCCGGGTAGAGAGTATTTGCGTTCTTGAATTTAACAGGTTTACCTTGCATAGAATATATAGCTTCTTAATGGATTATCCGGCGCTTTTTTTATGTAGCCGTTTTTATACAATCGGTCCGGCAGATTGGCCGGAGGGTCATCCGAAAAAGTAATATTATTTATATGCTGACCCTGGCTAAACTTGATCCAGTGTTACTACCGGTCACGTATAAAAACTATATCGGACTATAAAAAACAAGGCTAAATGGCGAATATGACCACTTACAAGTATTAAAAATGTTTTTATTATGTTGCAATAGTGTTATAAATCCTGAAGATTTTGAATGACAGAAGCAACATCGGATTCATACTACTATAACAGTATTTTGCACTTGCATAAGAAACAAAATACAAGAAAATATGTTTGCAGGAATGGCTGACATCCGACATAAATAGTAGAGTCATACCTTTGCCGTGATACCCGTGATGGATTGGAGAGAATTGGCGCTCTTTCATATATAGAATTCCGGTCAATGAATCAAGATGGATAAACTCAAAGAAATACTTCTAAAATCGGATACAGCTGCTGAGTCCACAGTCAAAAACAAAGTGGAAGTAGTAGGCCTCTCCATCAATTCATGCTTGAACCGGGCAGCCTCTCATTTGAATGCAGATTTTTCTATTATCGATTATGAGGTAATTGAGAGGGGGAAAAAGTCATTCTTGAACTTGAATCCCAAACCCTATCGATTGCTTGTATCCATACTACCCGGTCAGGCCCGATATGCTGACCTGGAGGAGTTTTCCAAAAAGCTTGGCGTTGGAGACAGACTGCTCAGCGAGGATCTTGATAAATATGTCAGGCCCAAAGATCTGGATGGACGAGTCATTGTACGTGTCTATCGATCGGGCGTGTTTCTCACGGTTCATCCGCCTCTGGGTGATGGAAAGCATGTGGAGGTGGACAGTGCTGCTCTCAAGGTCTCTCATTATGGTATCCATGACGTAAACCGGGAGAAAATTGCCTCTATCGTCAAAGAGGCTTCCGGAGAACCGATTAAAATTGCTCCCTATATTCCAAGACCGGATTCAGATTCGACTGTAAAAGTCGATATATCTCCGGACCAGATGAAAGCATATGTCCGTGTAACTCCTCCAAAACCGGGAGGAAGGCACCTGGAAGTCCAGGATGTTGTAACGGCGCTCAAGGCACACGGGGTTGTTATCGGTTTTATGGAAGAAGAGATCAATAAGGCCCTGATGGATGATATATATATGCAGGAGATTCTTGCTGCCAGGGGCCAACCTGCGAAGCATGGGAATGATGCACGGATAGATTATAAAATAAATGTGAACCGGGAAGGTACACAGTTTGAAGAGGATGCTTCGGGAAGAGTGGACTACAAAAAGCTAAATCTGGTCGAGAACGTAGTAGTCGGGCAGATACTGGCCGAGAAAATCCCTTCGGAGAGAGGAATTCCGGGACGAACACTTATGAATCGTATGGTGGAAGCCCGTGATGGAAAGGATATGGACCTCAAACCGGGTAAAAATACGATTCTCTCCGACGATGGTAAAAAGCTCATAGCTGAGATTAACGGACAGGTTGTAATGTCCGCCGATAAGATCAATGTGGAGCCGGTCTACAGGGTGAACGGAGATGTGGGACCCAAAACGGGAAATATTATGTTTCTGGGGTCGGTGCAGATAACGGGAAGTATTTTAGATAACTACGAAGTGAAAGCCGCCGGTAATGTTGAGGTAAACGGTTCTGTCCAGAAGGCAAAAATAGAAGCGGAAGGTGATATTATTGTTCACCAGGGGATTGTGGGTCGTGATGAGGCGCGCATTGAGTCTACCGGTGGTTCTCTCACCGCAAGGTTTATCCAGTCTGCGCATGTAACTGTGACGGGGGATATTACAGCTCAGGAAGGAATTTTACACAGTACAGTTGAAGCGGGGGGATCGGTAACCTGTAACGGTCGTCGGGCTCAGATAGTAGGCGGTCATATCCGGGCGAGAACATTTGTGAGGGCTCGGATGGTGGGTTCTCAGGCCTATACCACAACGGAGATTACCGTGGGAGTGGATCCGAGGATTCTCTCACAGATGGCAGAGCTAAAAAAGATGCTCGAGGAATCGGAAGATAAGTATAAAAAGGCTGAAAAATCAAAGAAGACCCTGGATGCAAGAAAAGAGAGTGATCCAGAGGCATTTACAGACGATCAGGAAGCCATTCTCGATGAGACACTCCAGGTAATGGAGAAGCACAAAGGTCGAATCGGAGAGGTTAAAGAAGAGATCGCTAAAATAAATGAATTTATGGAACAACTGGGTGCAGAAGGAAAGGTTCATGCTGAAAAAGATCTTTTTCCCGGAGTTCTTGTAACAATTAAAGAGGCCACACAAAATATTGCTGACACTTACCACAATGTTTCATTATCTTATGAAAAGGGTTATGTGAAGATTGGAAAGATTGAGAAGGATGAAGAGTCATCCAGGGGAGGTAGAAGAAGATGACATCAACTATCGACGTTAAAGTCAATTTCAATGCTATTCCCGAATATGCACGCACAATAGCAGCACAGCAATCCGAAGAGGTGCAGAAATACAGCCGGGATCACGACCGCTCTCGCCAGGAAAATATCCAGCGTGATCACCAGGTAAATGAGCCTCAAAAACCGGATCCGTCCACAAACATTCCCGGGAGTGGGAAGCGCGGTCAGGTTGCCGCTCAGTCGGGCCAGGTTGTTCCGCAAAGACGTTCTGAATCGAGAAACGGAAAAGATATTCCCGAAACCTATACTCCGCAGGGTGGAAAGACCTTTTTCAAGAGTGCCGTGCTCGAAGAGGGCGCAGGAAGGCAGATAAACTTAAAGGCCTGAATCCGCTTCTTTCAAACCATCCTATCATTTTCAAAGCGGGAACTGTCCCGATAAAAGCCCCAAATCCACTCCGTGAATAAATAGAATCAGGTTGACTGGTTTATTATGAGACATAATATCGTATTGCAGCAATGTTGCATTGCAGTAATTGAAAATCTGGCCGGAAGTATATGGAATTATTAGTACTTGTGTTGGTAAATATTCTGACCGCTGTTATCATGTATCTGCTCTTCTCTGTTCGTTTTTCGGCGGCTGTTGAGAAGGCAAGAAAGACAGCCGTTGTGGATGATTTAAAAGAGAATATCGAAGCCACTATAGAATATATAAATACAGCCCTGGAACTTGTAGATACACGAACCAGAACATTCTACCGCCTTCTGCGTCACTCTGAAGAGATTACGGAAAAGCTTCGGGCCGATATAGAGAAACTCGAAGAGCTGGAAAATCCTGGGCGCAAGAGCATGCGTAAAGAGGGAACGGCCGCATCCAAAAAAAAGAGTACGGCAAAAAAGAAGAGCGCAGCGAAGCCAGGGAGAAAAGCGAATGCCAGCAAAAAGAACTCCGCTCAGGTTTCGCATATGACCGGAGATAATTCTTCCCTGTCAGCGCACTCCGGTTATCACAGGCTTGATAGAGATATGGAGGAAGGAGAGTTTTCAAATCTCGACTGGGCTGCGCGAATCCTTGGGCAGGAGGATACCACTCTTGAGATTACACCCTCGGGGAGTAACTCCGAAGAGATATTTTCCGAAGGACAGCTTTCCGGTTCGTCCGGAATGAATGTATCACAGGCCAGACGGGAGAGGTCAACAGCCGTTGACAGCGGATCTCAGCAAACTTCTCAGGGAGTGCAGAGCGGAGCGGCAGGCTTCTTTTCGGGTATAGGACGCGTTGTGGGGCGAATGATGGGAATGAAACCTTCTGAAAACCTGGCCTTCACCGCTGGAAATACTCCCGGACTGAGTCCCGGATTGAGTGAGGGGAGCCGTTCCGGGGGATTTGATGATGCACTGGGTACGGCCATTCATCTCTCCGAGAGAGTAAAAAGGGAGCAGGAGGTTGCATCCGGGGGGAGCACTTCAAGGCGGCCCCGGACAGACAGCCTTGATATTTCCGGCGAGGCGAGAAGTGCAAGAAGCACCGGGAGCCGTATCAAGGATACGGGCAGTCTGCTTGCAGAGGAACTCGGTCTCGAAAACTCTGCAGAAGAACAATTCACCGGCAACAAGGCCGGTCCCGGGTCATTTGAAACTATGGAAGAGTCGGAAGAATCCTTTGTAACGGAATCCAGATTTGAAAGAAGCCCCGGTGAAATTCAATTGTCAGAAGTAGTGGAAGAGCCGATACTGGAGCAGGACAGGCTTCTGACACAGCTTTCCGATCTTCCTGTGGGGAGGGAGCGTAACAGAGTTGTTATGCAACTGCTGGAAATGGGGGTTGAACCCGCCACCATATCGGTTGCAGGAAGCATCAGCATGGCTGAGGTGGAATTGATGGCAATGATGGGGAATCGCGTGGAAAATAAAAGGCGAATCCGCAGAAATTAAAACCAGAGGTCATTTCTATCGATTTTATGCTGTATGTAAATATGGGCAGGGTGTTCTCTGGATACGGGGGTAAGCTGAGTCCATGGAAATGTGAATATGTACTGCCCTTTTTTCGATAGTAAAACAGGAATCTTCCGTATAGATGTAAGATAACCTCGCATGTTCCCGGTTCATTTCTCAATGCGAGGAACGGGAGAAGCTCAATATAAGGATACAGGATCTTGACTCTTTTTGAAGAAATACCCGATCTGACAGCGGAACAATTCTCACGCTTTACGGAGCTAATACACAGGAAGGCCTTCATAACCATGAAGGATAACAAGATCACGCTCCTCTCGAACCGCCTTCGCAAAAGACTCCGAGCCCTGGGAATGAAGAGCTTTGATGATTACTATAAGTTTATTGTTAAGGATTCACAGGATTCCATTGATGAGATGGTGCATTTTCTGGAAGCTATAACAACTAACGAATCATACTTCTGGAGAACTACAAACAATTTCGATTTACTGCGCGAATTCATTCTTCCCGGATTGCTTGAAAAGTTCAAAGGCGAAACACTGCTTTTCTGGTCGGCAGGATGTTCAACGGGAGAAGAGGCATACAATCTGGCCATCGAACTTACTGAGTCTATGAAGCGATATGGAGTATTTCGTTTCAAGATAATTGCTTCCGATATTTCCAGACGGGTTGTTGATTTCGCGAGAAATGGAGTCTATTCCGGTCGTAAAATTGAACGTATTCCTTCGCTTATCTTAAACAGATATTTTGTAAAGCTCAGAGGAGATGTGGAGAGCTATTCGGTAAGGGATGATATTCGCAATCGTATAGACTTTCGAGTAGAGAATCTTTTTGAAGCCGATCCCGGAGCGGTGCATTCCATTTTCTGCCGCAATGTTATGATCTATTTCAGTAAAAACGACCAGGAAATACTGACCAATCATTTCTATTCACAGCTCAAACCAAACGGTTCTCTGGTTGTGGGACACTCGGAGAGTCTCCATATGATGAATACACCTTTTAAGGCTATTCATAAAGACTCAGGCGTAGCATACTTACGATTGGAAAAACAGGAGAAATAGAAAATGCTTGAGAGCATGACGGGGAGCGCCAGAATTCAGGCGAAAGCTCCTGGTATACATTTTGAGATCTTTATAAAGTCAATCAATCACAAATATCTTGATGTAAGTTTAAGACTTCCCCCCGTATTGCGTGGTTATGAACCGGAGTTCACGGATATAATCAAAGGGCATATT
>JBNKQE010000262.1:0-7176 GCA_050295715.1 Leptospirales bacterium | reverse complement strand
AGAATCCATCGAAAGTATTCTTTCGAGTTGACCGAGAAGTGGCAGGCCCTGAATCTGTACACAGTGGATACCTCCACGTAAATGTATTATGATTGACGCGATTTTCGCATATCTTGCACGAACACAGTTTCGAATTCTGGATCGATATGCAGCCTCCACTTCTCGGAAGAGAAAGAGGTTGTTTGGCACTCTTGTCACACTCGGTTTTATTTTTACAGTGCCTTTGCTGGCATTTTTTTTGCAGGGGAGTTTTGCGCTTATTCCTGGAGCAAGGGTGATTCTTCACAGACCCGGTGCCCCGGTACTGTCAGGGAAAAATCTTCCTGCGGGATCTTTTCTCAGAAATGGTGAGATGTATCATCTTTGCAGGGGAAGTGAGACTGCTTCGTCTCTGGCAACACGATACTATTCATTTACAGATACATTCCTGTTATCTGAACTGGAATCTGGTATCTCTCTTCAGAATACTGCTGATTTTTCACAAGGTCATTGCAGGGAAGGAGCTGCTATCCGCATTCCGGGCAATGTTAATGAGTTAGCAAGGAAATTTCCTCTGAAGATCGGTGAGAATCAGCCAATTCGGGCTGTGTATGTACGCGGTGATAAAGCAAAACCAGATTGGCTTACCGAAGAAATGGAGACCTGGAAAAACTCCGGTATCAACGGGGTGGTGATTGATGTTAAAGATATTACCGGTGTTGTTAATTATAAATCTTCGGTTCCGTCAGTAGAACAAATCCGCATGCATTCTCCTCCCATTAAGGATTTTTCACATCTAATTCGTTTTTTTCATGAAAATGGAATCTATGTTATAGCAAGGCAGGCTCTGTTTCAGGATATGGTACTGGCAAAAAAAAGGCCGGAACTGGCCTTGAAAGACCAGAATGCACCCGGTGGAATATACCTTGTTAAGGGAAGTCCATTGTGGGTGGACCCGGGATACAGTGAAGTCAGACAGTACAATCTTGATATTCTTGCCGAGCTGATCCGAATGGGAGTCGATGAAGTACAGTTTGACTATGTGAGATATCCTGCTGAAGGAGATTTGAGTGGAGTCAGTTTCTACCAGGTGGATAACCCATCGGATAAGACCAGGCATCTGTCAGAATTTCTCTCCGGGGCATGGGAAATGACACGCGGCACCGGTGTAAAAGTGGCAATTGATGTTTTCGGGATAGTAGCCTGGGGTGAGAGTCTGGATGAACAAATTACCGGCCAGCGGATCGATGTTCTTTCTTCTTATGTTGACGTTATTTCACCAATGTTGTATCCATCTCATTTTCAGCATGGATATGAAGGAATAGCAAATCCAGCCGATCATGGTTATTACTTCTATTCCAGGGGTGTCAGTAAAATACTGGCAAAAACAGGGGCCAGAGTCAATGTACGTCCCTGGATTCAAGCTTTCCCCTGGAGAGTAACGAATTACAATGAATCCTACATTCTGGACCAGATCAAGGGAAGCAATGACAGCGGTGGTCTGGGCTGGATGATGTGGAATGCGGGAAATGAATATACAACTGTTTATAGAGCGTTGACGCCAAAAACGACTCGAAAGTAATGTTGTTTATTCTGTTTCCCTTTTAAGAATTTTGCCTGTGTGGGTAGATGATGAAAAACCTGATATTATCTAACAATAAAATTGAAGAACAAAGCGGTAAGATTAGAGATCGCTATAGAAATTCTGATTCAGAATGGGTGGCCAGTTTTTCTTGTGCTCATCTGAAAATCTTAATCGTTTGCCGTGGTCCCATTCGTAAAGAGGCAATGGATATTTTTACGGAACTGGGAGCCGAGTATGGGATTTTACTCTCCGAAAAAGATTCTGTAACCTATCCAGCTACCCTTGCTCCTGAACTCAGAGTGATGAAGGACCAGTCGAGAATTCATCGTGTAGTCGATTATTCCGGTGCTTCATCCGAGGAACGTCGTCAGAGAATAGATCAAATCATTCAAATTGCGCGAAACAATCGGTATACTCATATATTTGCCGGTTATGGATTCATGGCTGAAGATGCCGAATTTGTTGAGGCCATTGAGAAAGCGGGTGTGGGATTTATTGGTCCGGCATCCAATGTGCATCGTCTTGCAGGTTCCAAAGATACTGCTAAAACTCTTGCAAGAGAGCTTGATGTTTCCGTTACTCCCGGTCTGGATAACATTAGCGCATTAACTCTCATTCGTAAGACCGGCAACAGTCTGGATGGACTAAAAAAACTTGCCGCAGAGAAGAAATTTGAAGTCGATTTATCCGGTGACAATCTGGAAGAGATCGCTGAAAGAATTCTCACTGAAGGTTATGCTAAAAGTGTAGGTCTGATCACGGTTGAAGACTTGCAGAGCGAAGCAACAAAGGTTGTTGAGAACCTCCTCAAAGAGAATCCAGGAAAACGTTTTCGCCTCAAGTATATTGGCGGTGGTGGTGGAAAAGGTCAGCGAATAGTAAAATCTGCTGATGAGGTCTCCAATGCCGTTGTGGAAGCACTTTCTGAGTCCAAGGCAATGGGCCATGCCGATAACAAGAACTTTTTAATTGAACTGAATGTTGAAACAACCCGTCACAATGAAATCCAGTTGATCGGAAACGGCGAATGGTGTATTGCTCTGGGAGGTAGAGATTGCAGTGTGCAGATGCACGAGCAGAAACTTCTTGAGCTTTCTATCACAGACGAATTATTCGCTCACGAAATTGATCTGGCTATTAAAGAGGGTAAAGAAGGAGTAGCGAAAACTCTGGAAAAAGATAAGCAGAGTCTTCGTGATATGGAAACCCAGGCTGAGAGGTTTGGCCAGGCAGTTTCCCTTAACTCAGCTTCAACTTTTGAGTGTATCGTTTCCGGTGATGACTTCTTTTTCATGGAAATGAATACACGAATTCAGGTAGAACACCGTGTAACTGAAATGGCTTACACGCTTCGTTTTGAAAATCCTTACAATGAGAATGATTTTTTCGTAGTTGAATCGATTGTGGAGGCGATGGTTCTCATTGCCGCGCATGGAAGCAGACTTCCAAGACCTGTTCGTGTACCGAATAATAAGGCTGGCGGCGAAGTTCGTTTGAATGCGACAGATGATGCTCTGAAGCCTCATGCCGGTGGTGTTATCCAGTACTGGTCACCTCCGGAAAAGCATGAAATTCGTGATGATCAGGGAATCTGTATACGCAATCCTGACACTGGCTGGTTTATGAATTACCATCTGGCCGGTGCTTATGACTCCAATATTGCACTGATTGTAACATATGGCGGAGGTCGCCAGGAGAATCTGGAGAGACTGGCTGATATTCTTCGACGAACTGAACTTCGTGGAATTGACCTGAAAACAAACTCTCCGTTTCACTATGGTCTTCTGAATTTCATTATGGGACTGCATCCTATGTTGAAACCGGATACTTCGTTTGTTGTTCCCTATTTAACTGCTGTTGGATCTCTGGCTAAAGAGATTGAAGGCCTGGATGCTAGCATGGCCTGGGAAGAATACAATCGGAAGGTTGGCATGGAACTGGGGTCTGAAGCTCAGGGAACTCTGATGCCAAAGCTGACATTTATTACAAGGCCATTGCAGTTACTTATGAAAAGCCCCCATCACGCAGTGGGCTGGCTCATATCACACTATAATAAAAGTTTTACTATTGAGAATGATCGGGTCAAATGGCTTCGAAATCCTCTGTTTGCATTAAAAGATCTATATGAATATCTATATCTGGAGTGGAGAGAGAATACACCTCCATCTCTAATGATCTGGGAACATGATCGAGATCTATTACTCGGTGGAATTCAGTTTTACTCAGATCTCGAGAATGCTCTGGAAATTGACACTGAAAAAGATTATATAGATGCCCGAAATAATCACAGGAAGAATGACGCGGTCAGTTATCTGAACCTGAACAGATCATTGCGGGAAGAGAAAAATCCGTTCCCAACCGGGGTGCACGGAATCCAGAGCGATGCGATTGATAATGAACTGTTTTCTGAGTGTCGCGCTGCGCACCTTGGATGGCAGCTTGGAATTGATTTGCTTGAACTTATTATACTTCCCGGTCAAAAAGCCGGTATCTTTGATTTTGAGGTGGGAGATGATCTCGCACCGGTCATTCCCGAAAAATTCAAGAAAGAGGAAGATCGTAAAGAATACTTCCGATACCTCTCTCCTCCACCGGCTGCTTCAACGGACCTTATCGTTGCTGTGAGCGGCGGTATGTTCTACGCAAGAGAGACACCAGATACTCCTCCTTATCTTGAAAAGGATTCTCGTTTTAAAGAAGGCGATCCGCTATATATTATTGAAGTAATGAAAATGTTCAATAAGGTGTATGCTGAGTTTTCAGGAACTGTGGAAGAGTGTCTTCAGGATGGCGATACAGGTGTAATTGTGAAGAAGGGAGATCCTCTCTTCCGCGTAAAACCTGATGTGGAAATCCGAATCGAAAGCGAAGAGGAAAAAGAACAGAGAATTCGCAATAACTCGAAGGAACTTGTGAATCAAATCTTTCAGGGGTGATCCAATCACAGTTCAGGAAATGGTTTGAATGTATCACTACCTGAAATAAGTGAGTTCGCGATGCAAAAACCGCACTGTTTGAAGTGCGGTTTTTTTATTTATTCAAAAGCGGATACTGTTGGTTGCAGGCTCAGGCCGGTGATTGGAATCAATCTGTGGATGCCAGAGCGAAAATTTATGTAAGAGTTAAGGAATTTATTAATTTCGATACTGTTCGGTTCTGATTACAGCCCCAGTTCTGTGAGAAGATTCGTCCTCATTGATGATGCTTTCAGTTTTATATCCTGGTGATCAAATCCTCCCAGGTCTGTCACCGATGTTGCATAGGAGTTTCCCGCAGAAAAGTCGGTTGGAGATGCCGTAATCTGGAAGCTTGCACTTTTTGCCGGAACGATGCAGTCAGAAGGATTGTAGGCATTACCGCTGACGCCTTCTAAAATTACACATCCAACAATAAGCGATTCGGACGTCTCGGAAGATACACCATTACACACATCTAATGGATCTGCGGCAGCATCACAACTTCCAAAGGTTGCGGTAATAAGATCATTACGTGATGTCATTGAGTTCATCTCTGTAAGATACGCATTCTCTGAGGTGGTAAGGGATCCATCAAAATTATCCCATGCAAGGTCGCGTCCACCGGCTGAATTTGTTAGGAATCTGGCCAGAGCTGAAATCTCTTCCTGAATATAACCGGCGCTTGCCAGTTGCTCCTGATAACCGTCGCTGGCCCAGGGGGACCCGTGAAACGGAGTGCCGGCTGTTATTATTTTTTTATATATACGGGACGTTCTCCCTCGTAGAGTGCGTGACGTGTGACAAGCCCACCCATTGAATGAGCGTATATGTAAACAAGATCGGTTTCCCCTTCCATTGTAGAATCGAGTATAGTGCGAAAACGTTCACCGTTTGTCGAAACAGGATCTGAAGTCAGATAATCGTAAGCATAAACGTCGTAAGTCAGAAGTATAGTCCTGAATTCCGATGTGTTGAAAAAAGAGCCCCAGTTATCCGTAGTGACAATTCGTAAGTGGAGCTTCTCGGGCGCCGGGTAAC
Source organism: Leptospirales bacterium (assembly GCA_050295715.1). Taxonomy (GTDB): domain Bacteria; phylum Spirochaetota; class Leptospiria; order Leptospirales; family Leptonemataceae; genus JBNKQE01. Next base: position 1,617 of record JBNKQE010000262.1, on the reverse strand, counting down.
CTATTGAATTGCTGTCATCAATATACCATCCGTGGACAAGTATAAGTTTCTTTCGTCCAGGAGTGACCAGGTAGTCACGGGTAGCTGCAGTTACTTCTAGAATTTCATAGGAGTCATTTGTAGCACTTGTTGGTTGAATCTTGTATAAACGGGAGATATGCACACCGGGCGGATAGAGAAGTATGTAATCCAATAAATAGTCGGTCAGAGTTGCGTCCTTCTTGAAAGTCTCCCAGGGGGGATGAGCTGAGTCACAGGAGTATGCTGTGAAACTCATAAACATTGTGATGAACAACAACACTGTAGTCTTGAATGATGTCATTTTCTTATTTATCCTGCAAATTTGTGATTCAATTCCGGGTTAGATTGGACAGGCTACAGTACAAATTTACCGGTGAAAGAACAGAATAACAACAATAATTGTCAAACCCCTTCCATATAAAACGTATACAGAAGGGAATTGATAAGGGTCAAAGGATGGAAAAAATGTGGGCCCACCTGGATTCGAACCAGGGACCAATAGATTATGAGTCTACTGCTCTAACCGGCTGAGCTATAGGCCCGGTTTAGAACAAGAAAATCAGGGGTGCCTGAGGGTTCAATCAATAATTAACACAAATGCCACAGAAATCCTGATCTATTTTTTTGAGAGACCACACCCGGGGGTTATCCCTTGAGTTGAATCCGTTCAATTTGAGCTCCCAGGGAGTTCAACCGTTCATCAATCCTGGAAAAACCGCGGTCAATCTGATTTACATTATGGATTTCTGACTCCCCGTTTGCGGCAAGCGCCGCTATTAGCATAGCCATACCTGCACGAATATCCGGACTGGATACACGCGCGCCGACAAAAGGAGCGGGACCCATAACAACTGCACGGTGGGGATCACAAAGGACTATGCGTGCACCCATTGAAATAAGGTTATCTGTAAAATAAAGCCGGGATTCGAACATTTTCTCGTGAATGAGAATTGTTCCTTTGCATTGAGTTGCGGTTACGAGTGCTACTGAAGTCATATCGGCCGGGAAGCCCGGCCAGGGTGCATCATCAATTTTGGGAACCGCTCCTCCCAGGTCACTCATAATCTCCAGTGATTGATCGGCCGGTACCAGGAGTCCACCATCCCTGGCGCGAGTCTCTATACCCAGTCGAGAGAATATCAATCTAATCATGCGAAGATCATCGAGGGAGACATCTTCAATAAATACTTCTCCGCCTGTAACCGCAGCAAGAGAGATAAAAGAACCAACTTCAAGATAATCTGAGCTGATACGGTGTGTTGTTCCTTTAAGCGGAGTTCCTCCCTGAATGTGAAGAACATTGGAACCCACACCATCTATCTTTGCTCCCATGGACGAAAGCATGCGACAGAGCCCCTGTACATGTGGTTCGCTGGCAGCATTGCGGATGATTGTTTCGCCCTCAGCAAAGACCGCAGCACAGATGGCATTCTCAGTACCTGTAACAGATGCCTCATCAAGCAGCATATCCGTTCCATGAAGTTTGTCAGCCTGGAGTTCATATCCATCAGGAAAAATTTTAACGCGGGCTCCCAGTGATTCCAGAGCCTGTATATGAGTATCAATTCTTCTGCGGCCGATTCGATCGCCACCTGG
>JBNKQE010000261.1:0-7214 GCA_050295715.1 Leptospirales bacterium | reverse complement strand
AGCAGCCATATTCTCATTGTTAGATCAGACTCCGAAATGGCCGGCCCTGGCTTACTATTAAACTGCAGACTGGATGCAATTCGCACAAGCTCATCAGACCTGTCTTCAGTATTTCCTTTCAATGGTATGTTAAACATTGTATAATGATAATCACGAGTATCAAAATATACAATGTTTGTCATTATTAGCTCGTTACGAAATTCAATAGATCCTCTGAAAACTAATGCCGGAATTTCTTCCATAATTGAAAAAAGACGAAAGTCCGATGCAGGCTTCCCACGAAACCGGGAAGTAGCCTGCATCTCTCCCAGTGATGAGGTTCTCTCAATATTTAAATCGCAGGTAGCAATAAGTAGATACTCAGGAAATATGCCGGCTTTACTATTTTGCACAACAAACCAGTCAGACTCTTTTTCCAGGACAGTATACCCTGCAGGGATTGGAAAATGAGTTCCGCATTGCTTCAGGCTAACAAAAAAACTACCGGACCGGTCTGTCTGATTTTGACCATAAAGTGATATGTCAAAGTGCGAGATAAATATTACAGATAATATTATAAATAAAAGATTTCTTTTTTGAATAAAAAAACGGAACAGGTGCATATTATTATACTTCGTTAATGTATGAATAAATCAGACTTACAAATTCATGTCTTTCAAGGCATTTTATTAAAAAACTCTCTGGGAAGATCATATTTAATCCAATCAAAATGTAAAAAAGGGAAAAGGTGCATACGTCTGGCTTTCCCGCCACCCTATCCCTCCGGACGAGAGTTAATAGTCTATGGGAATTTCATCAAGGAAAAACTACATATCATTTCGATGATACCAGTTATTTACGCACGGAGAATAAAAAAAACAAAAACGGTACGACTCATATCCTGATCTGAAGAGAGCTGGCATGTACGGATACCTTCATAGGAATATAACCCGGACTTTCACCGTCAATATCAACCATCAATTTTGAATGATTGGCTGGAATGATCTCAACCTCTTTTGCCAGATAACTGGTTACTCCCGGTAACGATAAAATACCTCCCGTGTATAAAAAAGGGGAATAGGATATTTTACGAATTACTCCCCAATTACCAATTACTGTAAGGTTTAGAAGGCCATCTTTGATACTGGCCAGAGGAGCTATCATCATACCGCCGCCAAAAAACTGTCCATTGCAAACAGCTGCCGTAACGATTTTCTGCATACCCAGCGAAACTCCATCTACTTTAATTTCAACTTTGCTATTCTTGAAGAAGAAGACTTTCTTTAATGCTTGCAGATAATAGCTGAACGCTCCAAATCTTTTATTGCTTCTGTTGACTGAGTTCGCAACCTCTCCCGCCATACCACAACCGGCAACGTTAATGAAATATCGCTCCGTAACAGCTCCTGTCCGGTTTGTATAAATAACTTTTCCTGTATCAACAGATACGACTTCTCCATGAAATACTCGATGGACGGCCATACGCAAATCAGATGAAAGCCCCAGACTTCGGCTGAAATCACCTCCCGTACCCATATTCAGTATTCCGATAACCGGCCTGGATTCCGATCTATAAATTCCTTCTATGACTTCAGAGATGGTCCCATCTCCACCAACGATTATAATCATTTGCACATCTTCAATGCATGCCTGTAATGCTAAAACAATAGCATCCCCTTGTTTTTCTGTAAAATGTACTGAATAGTCCTCCAGCTTTAAATGTTTCAATATTTCTTTTTCAATCTGTGACCAGTAATTACCTGTAAAACCACCGGAGGATACAGGATTAACAATAATTGAATGCTTTCTATTCTGCATGAATGAGACTCCTGCCGAAACCAGAAAAAATGATACGATATGACATCAGTAATACAAGAAAATTACTTAATGTATACAATTAAATTATTATTCATTGCTATTTCGCGAGTTCATTTTTAGATTAGCTTTTGATTGATATGCAGTCAAAGTTTTGCAGGATAAATTTAATAGTCGTAGCGTGACCTGGTTTTTTATTGGTAGAATAACTTAACGGACTAAAAAGATTAATACAAACAACCTTACACAAAAAGCTGTTCAGCGACGAGTCAACCGGTATATCTATAAATCAGAACATAACTTATTTGCCATATGCCAGCCAGGGTTGGAGGAAATACTTCTGCATGAGGTAATAAGCCTCCCAGGAATCGAATCAATGAAATCCGTCCATGGAGGAGTGGAGTTTAAAGGAAATTCAGATCTTTTATATTTATCTTTATTCAGACTCAGGAGCGCTGTTCGCATACTACTACGCGTAGATTCGTTTCTCTGTAAAAGCTATCCTGAACTATTTGACCGAGTCAGCAGAATACCCTGGGAGCTTTATGTTTGGGGTTCCAGTTGTATCACAGTATCTGCAAGCTCTGCAAAATCACGTCTTCATCATAAAGGAAACATTGCCAGGAGTTGTAAAGACGGAATAGCAAAACATTTTCAGTCTTTTACTCAGGAGAATGTGGCTCCCGATACGAATAACGCTCGAATGTTTCTCAGAATGTTTGAGGACCGATGTACAATAAGTCTGGATATAACTGGTGAACCCCTGTATCGAAGAGGATATAGAACAAAAATAGGCAGTGCACCAATACGCGAAACCATAGCCGCAGCTCTCCTTTTATCCGTTGATAAATCGATTTCGCTTGATTCATTTCCGGCAATACTGGATCCCTTCTGCGGAAGTGGAGTATTTCTGTTAGAGTCATGCATGATTTTATCAAAGAAATTTCCCGGACTCGATCGAAAATTCGCAATCGAGTCACTCCCCTTATTCAAGGTCAGTGTTTACAACAGGTGCAAAAGAGAGTCCAGTCCAACTACTCCTCCGGAAATAAAGCAGACGATTGCCGGAATCGATATAAACCCTGGAGTGATAGAGGCTGCAAAGGCTAACATTGAAAACTTCAATAAAAATGGTACATGTCGCATACAATTAATATCCGGAGATTCACTTGCGGATAACCTGGATACACCATTACCAGAAGAAGGCCCCGGTCTTCTGGTTTCCAACCTCCCTTACGGAAATAGAATAAACTACCCCGGTGGTTCCAGAAAAAGATTTTTTGAATTGCTTACAAAAGCATTGAAAGATCACTATCAGAAGTGGTATGTTTTGTTCGTAAGCCCGGATATTAATGAATTAAAAAAGCTTCCTGTTGAAAATCAAATAACTCTCTCATTCTCAAATGGCGGGATCAAGGTTTATGGCTTTTCAGGGAAAATAAAAACATGAAATGGATATTTAAAAATGAAAGAATCTGAAATCAGGTTTTTCAAAATCATTTTCGTTATTGCATCGCTATGGAATCTTCTGGGTGCATGGTTTGGTTATTTCAACACTGCACTTACTTATAATGGCTTTTTTGGAAAAGAATTGAGTGATCCATTAGTATTTACCATTTACAAAGGGGCCTGGGGTACAACTCTTATTTATTTTATAGGATATTTAATAGTTGCAAAAAACCCTATTAAACACTCCGGCATTGTCATAGTGGGAGGAATCGGTAAAGTTGGATTTGCATTCAAACTTCTTCAACTCTATATTGATGGACTGGCTAAACAGGTAGTGTTTATTGTGATAATCGGAGATTTTGTTTTCTCAGCTCTCTTCTTGTATTACTTTTATCGACTGTATAAAAACAAGGAAGAGATTATCTAAAAAGTGATCCACACCCCAAAGATGTTGTATCAGGAAAAGACCGTATGCCGGGCTTTGAAATTCTAACTTTACACTTTAAATCAATAAGAGCCTTTTCCCAGATCAGCAGGAGCTAACTGAGTCCAGTGCAGGCAGGTTTACAATTCTAATTGTAACCGTATATCCACCTTCTAATCTTTCAGGTGAACCGCATATTACTTCAATCTCTGTGCAGATCGTATAACCGTAACATAAAAGAGGTTTGTAAAATGATGAATGAGTATACTTAAAACAACAGTTAATGATGTTAGCGGAGAAAAACTTGTAGCAGCAATAGCAAGTGATAGCTGCACATTTCGTGACGAAGTCATAAATGCAATCATTCCCGCTGGTTCAGAAACGGGAAGAACGAGTCCGGCCACAAATCCTGCTATGCCTGCGATTGTAAAGACACCGAGAACAGCCAGTGATACAAGTATGATATCTCCTCCTGAGTGCAGACTGTTCGATGCCCCGGCTATAGAAATGGCGATCACCGTAAAAACAAAAATGGGCATTACGCTTGATAAACCCTTGCGCATACGAAGCACTCTTCGCCTTGAAAACAGTCGATTCAGGATAATAGCAAAAAATAGGGGAGTCAATACAATCCAGGCTGTCTTTTCAAAGATGGAAACCGCGTCCAGTGAAAATGATTCTCCAAGGATCCAGTCAATCACCAGAGGCATCCCTATAATTGAGAGAGCTGTTGAAAGAAAAAAGTTACCGGCAAGCATCAGGTGATACCTCTCTGGAAAAAGAGGTGCCAGTATTACAGTCATAATTCCCGAAGGAGCACATGAAATCAAAATCAATCCGGCGGCATAATCAGACTTGAAAAGTGGAACTATTGTAATTGAGACTAGATAAGGAACAATAGCAAAATTGAGAAATGGTCCAATAAAGATAGCCGGTCTAATAAAGGATCGGATTGACATCTCCAGACCTGCAAAATTTATAAAAAGAATTATTCCAATTAAATAAGGAATGACTCCCGCATAAACGTTAATTTCAGGAATAAAATATCCTGTAAGACTTCCGGCAACAATAGCATATATCAGACCCCATTTCGCCTTCAACACGATAGTCTCCCCGGATAATAAAAATATGGCAAACTTAGAGGCTATCCCAGGACAGCCTCTTACAACACACAATGTGTTGCCACCCGTGAAATTTCGTTGGAAATTGAGCAAGGGTGTGAGTGATTTGAGAGCTTTGCTTCCGAATCGCGTCCGTCGTCCCAAACACCATGGAGAGTTTTGGGACGACCTCTTAATATAACTAATCAGTAAATTGCTTTGGATTTTAGAAGTCTATCTAAATAAAAAGAAACAATTCAGCTTTACACAGGTGAATTGTTTTATCAAATGAACTCTATAACATGAACTTCTTATATAGATAGGAATGGGAGCTATCTCCATTACAGAGCCCATGGATGGACCCGCTTCTGAGCAACCGACATGGAGGTTCGCTTTCTCCGATAAGGGGCGGACAGCGGGGGCCCAATTGCATATTACGTGGCGAGTAGTTACAACTTTATTCTGTATACAAAAAAAAACCAGTTATAGAAGTAGTTTTAGAGACGTCGAATGTACAAGAGAGATGAGGATGATGCGTCATCTCTGCTTTTCTTCTGCGAATAGTCAAAGAGGAGGCTTATCATGCAAATTTCAAAATTGATGACACCCAATCCCATCACACTTCAACCGGATGACCTGGTTCAGGATTGTCTTGATGTTTTTGAAGAGAATCGAATACATCATATCCCGGTTATAACAGAGGACAATGAAGTCGTTGGTATGGTTTCCAGTAAAGACTTCGAAAATTTCCAGACCATTACAAAAATGATGTCCGGGATTGATAATCCAATAAAAGTCAGCGATATTATGTCAGTACCGGCCTTTTCATATTTTGAGACGGTGACAGTTCACAATGCTGCCGAGGCAATGGTTGATAATAATATTCATGCAATTGTGGTAATAAACGAAAAAGAAGAAATGGTAGGAATTCTCACATCAACGGATCTTCTCCGTTACCTTTCCACTCTTGCAGTTTAGTTTGTCTCCGGGATGTTTTACAGGTAATCCAATCCCAGTTCTTTAAGACCGGATCTTAGATCCGTGTCGGGAGTCAGGTGCAGAGAATGGATTCCCAGAAGCCTGGCCGCTTCGATATTCTCTTGCATATCATCGATAAAGATAGCATTCTCAGCCTTTACATCGAATTCTGATAGAGCTCTGTTAAAAATTTCATCTTCCGGTTTACGGGAACCAACATCACATGAGTAATACTTAACCGGAATGTCCTGCAGAAATTGGTAGTTATCCTCCACCCACTCCAGGTGGGATTCATTGATATTGGATATAAGAGCTACAGGCAGTCTCTCTTTTACGTCATAAAATGTCTTAATGTTTTCTTCCAGCAGTGTGAAGATGTCATTCCATACCGGAAGAAAATCATTAAAAGGTTTTTTATAATTCAAATGCTCCAGTAATTCATTCAAAAATTCCTGTGAGTTAACTTCGCCTCGTTCGTATTCTTTTATTTTTGATCGTCGAACAATATAGTTCATGAATTCATCAGGATTGGTAGTTGCACCATTTTCATTCAAATGTAAAAGTATGGGATTCCAGTCAAAATCCAGAAGGACCTTTCCCAGATCAAAAAATACTGCCTTTATTTCAGGTTTATCATTCATGATATCATACTCCAATTAATATGTTAGATGATGATTACAATAATCAGTTACAATATATGATTGAACACCAGATACGTGATCGAGGTGTCCGGGACGAGGAAGTGCTTAAAGCCATGAAAAGTGTACCCCGTCATCTATTTGTCCCACAGGATTTAGAAAGTCATGCATATGATGACAGGCCATTACCAATTGGCTACGGGCAGACAATTTCACAACCATATATTGTCGCTCTCATGACAGCTCTTCTAAAAATAAATCCGGAAGATAGTATCCTGGAAATAGGCAGCGGTTGCGGGTATCAGACTGCAGTGCTTTCCAGACTTTGCAAGATGGTTTATGCAATGGATATTATTGATTCACTTGTTGCCACAGCCATTCACAGACTGAAAAGATTGAATATACAAAATGTGGTAATGGCATCGGGTAACGGAAGGGAGGGATGGGAAGAGCACAGCCCTTTTAATGGAATACTTGTAGCAGCCGCATCCCACAATATTCCAAAACCTCTGATTGATCAACTCGCTCCGGGCGGACGACTTGTGATTCCGGTGGGAGATGAATATTTTCAAGATTTACTGGTAATTCAAAAAACCAGCAATGGTATTCAAAGAAATAATATAATCCCCGTGCGCTTTGTTCCTCTTGTAGAGAAATAATTTGCAGAATTGTTATTTTCATTTAAGATATCTTAAAACTCGTCCCAAAATCCCTCCATGGCTTTGGGGACGAAACGGGAATTGGAAACAAAACTACCAACTCTCACCTGCCTGTGACCGGTTTTCTAGCAAAAACTTCCCGGCGCAAAATTCTCCTGACCTTGAAGAAGCA
>JBNKQE010000260.1:0-7255 GCA_050295715.1 Leptospirales bacterium | reverse complement strand
AATAAAAGAGTCATAAAGCATTCCTGATTATACATTTAAGTATTGAGTCGTTGTATCGTTCGCGAAGTAGTTTTGAATAAGTTCTATTGTTGCGAGAAAGTTTATGTTAAAGAAAAAATTACAAATGGTGTTTGTTTTTCTTTTTGTAGTAAGCATTGTTTCGTGCGGTACATTTTATGCAAGACCGGAAGTTGATGATGCTTTTCTCCTGCAATTTCTAGAAAGGATTTCCGAAGATCTGGCCGGAATCATAGTAATTCCGGTCGATAACTCTGTTCTTTCTGAAGATTCCAACAGCAAAATTTATTCGGTAAAAATGTTGTATGAACCATCCAGCAATGTATTTCTTAGAATTTACGGAGATGAACAGATATATTTTAGCAACGAAACGGTGACTTTTTTTAGTTCTGACTGGACTGCGTTAAAAAATATTGAGATTTTTGCTGTGGATGACAATCTTCAGGAAGGTTTGCATCAAGGGAAATTTACGATTGATGTAAGCAGCGACGATGAGTCATATGAAGGTCTATATGTTACAACTCCGGATGTTCAAATAGAAGATAATGATTCTATCTACATTGATATGCATCAATAGATACGAAATAAACGGAGAAGAATTTCAATCAGAAATACTTCTGATATGTATATCTGTGCAGATAAACAGACAAAATATTGAATCTGACAAATAGTCCATCACTGGAATGTATTACAGAACTGTTCAGTCGTCACTTCTGTTTTATCAAGGTTCCTCTTCAATTTCCCAACCAATAATTTATAGATATTGCATAGTTTATATAGTAATAATGTTTAGCCACTTCATAAAATGGCTTTACACGGGATATACCCGATGATATAGAATATCGTGGTAATCCAAGATCAAGATACTCTGGAATATTTAGAGAAATTACAGAGAGACAACAATTTACTGGAAGTAGAGAATCTTTTTGAAAAATGCGAGGACAGGGGTGTCTACTCGGGACCTATTCGCAGTGCACTCATGGTTTCTGCAGCCAGAATAAAGCATTTGAATAAACTGGATGAAATTTCGGCTGATATCGCGGTAATCAACCTTGAAGATGGTGTTTCCTTACAGGAGAAACCCATGGCATTAAGAATGGCAGCACTCATGCTTTCCAGGCTGTCAACAGCTAATTCTTTATTGACAGTAAGGGTCAATGCACTCGATGAGGGTGGGGAAGAAGAGATAGTCTATCTAAACCGTTTTAAGCCTCACGCTTTTCGCATACCCAAGGTAGAGAGTGTCGATGATGTAAAGAGAGCTTTATCGTTAATTGATCAAGACATTGATATTCATTTGTCAATCGAAACCGCAAGCGCATTTCAAAACTCCGGAGCACTCCGTGTTGATAAAAGAATTACAGTATTTTACCTTGGTATACTGGATTTGCTAAATGACCTTGGACTTTCTCATGATCTTATTTCACTGAATAATCCTGTAATTGATTACATTTTGTCCAGATTCTTAATTGATGTGAAAAGTGCAGGAGGCTATCCTGTATCCTTTGTTTTTCAGGATTATAAAGATCTTGCAACTCTATCCAGGTGGTGTGAGAAAGAGAAATCAATGGGTTTTTCTGCAAGGGGTGCTGTAGCACCGGGACAGGTCGCAATAATTAATAGCATTTTTGACGATAATTCAAAAGATATTGAGAAGGCCAGATATATAGTAAATGCATTCGAATCAATGAAAAAAGAAGGTGTGACAGGCTTTCCCGATTCCAGATATGGATTCATTGATGAACCAATTTATAAAAATGCGCTGAGAATTCTCGGCAGTTGAAGCTGGTCCTCTTTGTTCATGTTTACATGAGTATGCTGTCAATAATTCCGTTTGTTGTTCATTATTACGGTGGAGAATTTATCTTGAGGAATTGTATTGAACTGAATAAATTTTACGCGGTCCGATTCTCCGGTAAGATTTGAATACTTTCTAATCGTCCTATTAAGGAGGTGTTTTGACGAGTCGGGATTACGCTGCCGTCTGGTCAATACTCTCATCACTGATATGAATTAGACTTCCGGCCGGGCTTACAATGTATAACCAAATAGTAAATTATTATAACAATAGATGGTTGTATGTATTTTTGATAATTACGTTATCAATAAATCTGGAATTTTGTGGAAATCGTGAATCGAATAACGAAGCAAGGCAATCTCCAATCAATCCCGACTCTGAAAAATTTCGTGGAAAATCATTAATGGTGGTTGCACCGGGACTTGCTGCCGGCTTAATAAGTGGTCCCATAATTGAGTATGCAAAAATATTTAATGGAAAGACAGGCGCTCATGTAAGAGTTGTTACACCGGGGTGGAGGGAAACGGCAATTCAGATTGAAGAGTCCATTCATAATCCGAATATAAATTATGATATATTTGTTATAACGACCAGTTGGAGCGGGGTAGTTTTTAAGAATAAGGTTGCTGAACCTGTACCGGATTCCATTAAACAGCTGATTGAATGGAACGATATTTTACCCATTTATCGTGAGGGTATACTGCGGTGGGGAGATAACTACTATGCCTTACCTTACGATGGGGATGTTGTTACACTGTTTTATCGAAAGGATATTTTTGAGGATCCACTGTACAAAAATGCTTTCAAGAAAGAGTATGGCATAGCTCTGCGTGTTCCGGATACCTGGGATGACTACAACAGAATTGCCTCGTTTTTCAGTAAACAGGACCGGGACGGTGATGGGAAAACCGACCCCGGAATCGTGGGCAGTCGATTAAAAAATAGCTCCTCAATGCTGATATTTTTATCAAAGGCGGCAGCGTATGCGAAATATCCCGATGATCCTGCCTTTTATTTTGATATAAAAACAATGGAACCTCGTATTAACTCTCCCGCTTTTGTAAAAGCACTCAGGGAGTATATTGAAGAGCTTGATTATGGTCCTCCGGGAATGATTAACTACGCTGCCAGTGATACACGATCCGCTTTTATCAGAGGGGAAGGGGTTATGGTAATTGACTGGGCAAATATCGGTGTATTGGCTGAGACTGCCCCTCAATCTATAATAAAAGAAAAAGTTGGTTATACTCAATTACCCGGTGCAAATGAGGTTTATAATGTCAGAAAGAAACGATGGGAAAAGAAATACAATCGAGTCTCTTCCCTGGTTGGTAATTATATTTTTATAGTGAATCGAAAATCAAAGAATAAAGATCTGGCATTTGCTTTCGCATCCTATATGACATCGCCAGAAATAACGGGAAGGCTTGTTTCGAAAGCGGGGGCCGGTATAAATCCATCACGTTTTTCACATCTAAAAAATCCGGCTTCATGGAGAGAGGGTGGGTTCAGTGAAGATTCCGCATCCAGGTATATTCAGACAATCAAACAGGCGATACATACCGAAAATTTTATTTTAGATATTCGTATCCCGGGTTCTGCCGAATATTATGCGTCGCTGGATGAATACCTCTATCGGGCCCTTAAAAAAGAACTGAGTCCGCAGATGGCTCTTGATGAAGTCTCTAAAAGATGGAATGACATTACAGATACATATGGTCGCGTAAACCAGGCCGAGCTTTACAGGATGTCAGTGAATGAAGCGGATTCATCAAATTAACAGGTTAGATTACATTAGTATAAAACATATTGTTTATAGAGGTTATGCGATAATACTTGTGGGCTTTATTGTAAGCATTTTGATTATGTTATATTCTCTGTATAATTATAACAAGGTTAAAATGGATGAAAGCCGGTTACACAGTGCACATGATTCGATGCTCGAATTAAAAGAAAACTCGGGAAGGTTGCTCACATCTTTTCGATTGAGCGAAGATATTGCTTTATGGTTGAACAGCATTCAAAAATTCGATAAATCATTTTCTCGTATTAAAGATAATCCAATTGTTAAGAATAGCGAGCATTCAGAAGAGATGCAGAGATTGTGGAATGCTTCTATAGTAGAGATCTCAAAAATCAAAAATCTTCTTCGGAATCCTCTATTCGATCGCGATAAGACTGATGGGAAACCAGTGTTGCAGCGGCTGGGAGAGGTCTTCCGGGAGAATGAAAAAGGAGATGAATATATCGTTCTGAATGAGTTTACTCGGGCTGTAGTGTTATTAACCCAATATGAAAATTTTATAATGGAAGATTTTATGGATGTGGTTGATTACTACCATAAGGAAGAGTCTGTCCGCCTTCATTATTTAGAAGTCTTTTCTGTAATTATTCCTCTGGTTATTATACTCGCATCAATTGGTCTTGCAATGTATTTCTCAATGCTTGTGAGTAATCTGGAGCTTGCCATGCTGACTGCCAGAAATGACCTGGAAGATTCCTATGTTGAGTTAAATTATATGTTTAACACAACTATGGAGTCAATTGTAGTAGTTCAGGATTGGATATGCATTGATTGCAATAAAGAATTTCTTAATATGTTCGGATTCCGTTCTAAAGGAGAAGCCATCTCCAGTAATATAATCGATTTATTTGTGGAAGGTGTTCATCAAGATGCCGTAAGGTCAGGGATTGAGAGCGAAAAAACAGATCCATATGAGGTTAAAGCTCTCAGGCGTAACAAACAGGAATTTCATGTATTGATTCGGTGTCATCAGTTTCAATCAGGGAATAGAAGGGCGACAATTATAGCAATGCTGGATCTCACACAGATAAAGAAAATGGAACAGGAGCTCTGGAGACTGAATGAGAATCTTCGAAAAGAAGTAGCCCGGCAGGTGGAGGAGTTACGCGAAAAGGATAAGATTATGTTGCAGCAGTCCAGGCATGCAGCACTGGGGGAGATGCTAGGTAATATTGCGCATCAGTGGAGGCAGCCACTCAATACACTGACTCTGAACATTCAAGATGTTGTCGATGCGTTTGAGCATGGAGAACTTGATCATAAATATATGCAGGATATCTCATCAGTTTCTGTTGAATTAATTAACTATCTTTCTAACACAATTGACGATTTTAGAAAATTCTATGCCCCGTCTGAAAAATTAACTAATTGTAATATCGTGGCGATAATAAGTGATATTGAAAAGCTTATTCACACTCAACTCCATAATGATGGTATAGAATTTGTGATTGAAGGAGAAGATATTGAGCAACAGGTATATGAAAATCAGTTAAAACAGGTGTTGATGAGCATAATTAGCAATTCTCGCGAAGCTATTCTCTCATTAAAGGATGGCGATCCTCATTATAAAGGTTATATCCATGTTCACTGCAGCAAAGAGAATGACAATATATTTATTAGAGTTTATGATAATGGTGGGGGAACCCCTTCGGAACTGATCGACAGAATCTTCGATCCATATTTTACAACAAAATTTCAGACTCAGGGGACTGGAACCGGTTTGTTTATGGCAAAAACAATTGTGGAAAAGAATATGCTGGGGCAATTGCACGGTGAGAATACTGCAGATGGATTTCTAATAAGCATTATACTGCCTGGTGTTTAATTTCGTTTTGTATTAATGATGTTCAATCTATTAAATGAACAGATCTCATTATTCTATTTCGACTCACTGTGTAATGATATATATCACAGATATCATCCTTTTATTCTCATTTGGCCAGGCCATTTTCGTGATTTAACAGCATTTAATTACTCTTTTTAAGAAATCTTGATAATGCAGACTGAAGTTGATAAAAACTACTACCAATCTCACAATTTTCTCATTGATCTCAACTATATAGAGAAGGGGAATGGTGACATGAGCATTGAAGAGAAACTGAAAATAAAAAAACCGGAAGAAATTCTGGAAGCAATCCGTGATTCCATGGAGAAAGATATTGCTGTTTCCCGTGAACTGGCCCTTGAGATCTTTCGGGATGATATTTCAGTGAAAGAACTCATCGATGTGGCTTCCATCCCACGTCACAATCATTATGGACGAGGTGTTCGCATACATGTACTTAATAATGTGCAGAATGGTTCGTGCAGCGAAGATTGTGGATACTGCGCACAGAGAAATGATTCCGGAGAAGAGAGAATCGCATCATACTCCATGAAATCACGGGAAGAAATTCTCGGTGAAGCGGACGATGCCGCAAGAATGGGAGCCTTTCGATACTGTCTCGTCCTCTCAGGCCATGGCCCCTCCTACAGGGATATAGACTTATTTACAGATATAGTAAAAGAATTAAAAACCAGGCATCCCGGGATGGAAATCTGTCTGTCCGCTGGTGTTCTTACTGACCCGGCAGAAGCGGCAAAACTGAAAGAGGCGGGGCTTGACCGATACAATCATAATTTAAATACATCCATTGCTCATTACGATCAAATTTGCACAACCCATGAGTTTAATGAGCGAATGGGGACCATTGAAAATCTTCACCAGGTTGGAGTGGAACTCTGCAGCGGGGTGATTGTCGGACTTGGTGAATCAGAAGATGACCTTGTTGATGTTGCAGATAGTCTTCGGCGAAATCATGTTGCGTCCATTCCTGTAAATTTTTTCCTCCCAATTCCCGGTCATGCTATTGAAAACCCACGGGAAATCACAGGTGATTTCGCATTGAGAGTACTTGCGCTTTTTCGTATACTGAATCCCCGGGCTGAAATTCGAGCCGCTGCCGGTCGAGAAGTCTACTTGAAAAATTTGCACAGACTGGCCCTGAAAGTGGCCAACTCTCTTTTTGTATCAGGTTACTTGAACGTAAAAGGTTCAAATGTCATGAATACACTGCAAGATATTTATGATGCAGGATATGAAGTTGACGTAACTCATTCTGAATTACCGGGTGAGTTGCTGGATGCCATGAGTCTGTATCGCGGACAGAGTAGAGATTCCGTTTCGTCAGGATCTGCAAAACTGGATTTGAAAGATATAAACGACCTCAGGCCACACCAAAATTAATGAATGCCTGTGTTATTGCCGCCATGCTCACTTCATGATACCCGCTCTACGCTGGCGGTCTTTATCTTTATATATGGGAGCGAGAAGACCTCTCTACCTCTTCGGCGGGCTTTGCCCGGCTTGAGGCTTCGAGTTCTTCCCGCTCCCTGAGTATGCGTATAGTGATTCCACGACCGCCGCGCTTGTGCGAATATCATTCGTTCGCAGGAGGGTGGTGTTTTTTGTTATATACAAATGTTCCGTCTCTTGACTTCAGTTTCTCGTTTGCTTTCCAGGGTTATGTAATTTGGACCTTTTTTCGATGTTTCCTTAAATGGTCATTGCTGCTCTACCGGGCAAATCGTTCTTTGAGAATCTATGGATTGCAACATTTTCCCGTAAAACTGTAATCCGTGAGTCGCCGCTGCAG
>JBNKQE010000259.1:0-7296 GCA_050295715.1 Leptospirales bacterium | reverse complement strand
CAGTTCCTTATTGAGATCCTTCTTCATTGCCAGAGTTCTAAAAAAGGAGAAGTTCAAAATAGAATAGAGAGACTTTCTAACCTGAGCAAGTATAACAGGCTGTTCTTTCGGTGTAAAGGCTGTAACATCCGGCGGTGATCCCGGGGGCTCCAGACCAAAGAGTATATACTCCGCAGAACCTGGAAATAAGCTAAAAATATTTAAGAAGTCAGGACCGCTGAACGGATACAGTACTACGTGTTCCTCAGTTGCAATATGCTTCAGGTTGTTGTTGCGCCACTTCATCATGGGGCTTAAATAGTCTTTCTTAAGTTCTTCCCAGGAGTCTTTAAAGTAGTTCTTATGAATCTCATAACCCTTTAATTCTGACAATGCCAGAATATCTTTATTGGTTGTTGCAGGATCAAGATCCATGCCTGCAAGATATTGTGCAATATCGTTCCAGCGATAGTATTCGTGGGCAGGTTGTGGGGAGTCGTCATTTCCTCTCTGTCCTTCACACCCCGTCAGGATGGAAAAGGAGAGAAGAACAATTAGAAGGCCAGGGCCCGTCAGTTTTTTGAACATGAAATAAAATGAGCAATGGGGGCATAAATCAGTCAACAATATTATGTCTTGAGAGGATATGCAGACCTCCCCTCGTAAAGAAAAAAATACGAAGAAGGATAGTCCAGGACTGCCGCGCTCTATTCAAAAAGAAATGGTTTCAAAACGGACCTGATCTTGATTGATTTATCCGCAGTATTCAGAGTAGATCATTAAAAAAATGCAGGGATTTATGCATTCCCTTCTCCCAGAATTTATAATCATGAGCTGCACCCGGATCTTCATCGAAAACGATACTCTCTTTCAAGGTTTTCTTTTTGCGAAGTTGCTCGTAGAAGAGACGGCTCTGAGAGACGGGAACCACGCGATCCTTTGATCCATGGGCCAGGTAGAGAGGGATTGTCCACTCTGATGCCCTACTGCCTGGATTATCTCTTCCTGTCCAGCGGTCCTTGAACTTCTCATAGGATCCGTAAACCGCTTTCATCAGATTGTCGTGCGTCATATGTTCTTGCATATAGTCACCGGACAGGGCGGCAGCTCCTGAAAAAATCCCGGGATTTTCCAGTACGGTCATGGCAACTCCCCGTCCACCTGTAGACAGTCCAAGTATAAAATTTCTCTGACCCGGTATTAAAAGGTTGTACTCTTTTTGCAGATGTGGAATCATCTTTTCTTTTATATAGGTGCTCCCGGGAAGAGATCCCCACTTCATCCGTGTCTCGGGATACCAGGCAGTGGCATAAATACTTTTTTTCATTTGAGGTAGAATGAGAATTATTCCCCGGCGATTTGCCCTTTCCAGTATATCCGTCTTGTTAATCCAGTCTCTCTTGTCAAAATTCCATCCAGGGAGCAGGAGAAGCGAGTATCGGATATCGCCCTGTGGAAGATAAATATCCACGTCAACATCCGATATTTTCAGGTTTGCATTCCACCCTGAGCTGAGGTTTTTACCCATTGGTGCGGCATGCTGGCAGGATGTGAAAATAAACAGGAGTGAAAAGATTAGAACCTGCATAGTTCTAAGTGTGAGTCTGGTTAAACACATTTTTTTCATTTTAATTCTCAAAGGATCTATTGAATTTAATTGTTCTGCGGTGATCTCTGTGCAAGTATATTGTTAGGCTTTTTTTGGATTCGCGTAACAGGGTATCAAATCTTTTACGGTTTTACAGAATGATCAAGTTGTTTAATGCTGCAATAAGTATTTTTTTGATTGAACGTACGATCAATCAAAAAACAGAACCTATCTTTACAGATTGTTGATTCATCTGTTTTTTGTGAAACCTACCTCTCCTGTCCTTTTTTTTCCAGATTAATTGTATTCGTATCTCAAGAAAAGGATTGATTTATCGATTATCTGGCGTATTATTTAACGTCGAGTTTTCTATTTATGCGCAATTTTATCTTCATTTTCATATTGATGGTTGTTTCCATTGCAGGGAGATCCATATATGCAAAGCCAGGGGACGTAGCACGTAAAAGCGGATCCTGGGAAGACCTCCAGGAAGAAGCTAGAAGTAAGATTTATGGGAGTGAGCGAGAAAAGAAATTTCCCGTATACAACCCCCTGCTTCAGCTGGAAAGCTGGGAGGATCACTTCTCTTTAGATATACTGTTTCTCTATCGGTACACAAACTATCCGAAGTTTACATCTCACAGATTCCTGTTCAGTTTCGCACCACTTATCTACTCCTTGAATTCAAAATTTGATGGAAGAGAACAATCCTGGTTTTTTCCATTCTACTACAAAAAGAATGATGAGATATTTCAGGATGGAAAGGTACAGGGGACTACTTCAACCCTGCTGACACCTCTATTTTCAAAAAAAAGTAAGGTGTATGGAAACGAAAGTAGTCGAGCGGAAATAGACTCTCTTTTTTCGCTGCTCTATTCTCGAGAAACTCAACACGATTGCTACAAAGATTGCGAATTAACAAAGTCTACAACACGGTTCCCGGCGATACCTTTTATATATTATCAGGATTATAATAAATATGATAATACGAGTGTATATAATTTTCTAACTCTGTTTCATTTAAGATCTGAGAATGATTCTGTTAAACAGTCCTGGTTTATTCCATTATTCTACAAAAAGAATGGTGAAATATTACGAAATGGGGAAGTCCATGGAAAAACTTCAACATTACTTACACCTCTTTTTTACAATTACAGTGGAGTGTATGGAAGTGGTGAGAATCTTACCAAATCGAATTTTCTTATTTCACCTATCTATATTAGAAAAAGCCAGCACGACTGCAGTGGTGATTGCGAAGTAACAAAGTCAGAGACTCTCTTTCCTGCACTGCCTGTAATTTATTATCATGATTACGATAAGCAGGATAATACAAGTGT
Source organism: Leptospirales bacterium (assembly GCA_050295715.1). GTDB lineage: Bacteria > Spirochaetota > Leptospiria > Leptospirales > Leptonemataceae > JBNKQE01. The sequence continues at coordinate 4,392 of JBNKQE010000259.1, read as the reverse complement.
TTACAATATTCTAACACTCTTTCATATTAAATATGAAAATGACTCTCTTAAACAGTCCTGGTTGATGCCATTTTATCATCTGCAGAACGATGAAATTATCAAGAATGGAAAAGTCCAGGGAACAACTGCGACATTACTTACGCCTCTTTTTTACAATTATAGTAGAGTGTATGGAAGTGGTGAGAATCGTGCAGAATCGAATTTTCTTATTTCACCGATCTATATTAGAAAAAGCCAGCACGACTGCAGTGGTGATTGCGAAGTAACAAAGTCAGAGACTCTCTTTCCTGCATTGCCTGTAATTTATTATCATGATTACGATAAGCAGGATAATACAAGTGTTTATAATATTCTAACACTCTTTCATATAGAATCAGAGAATGATCTTGTGAAACGTTCCTGGTTCATGCCTTTTTACTTCTGGGGCAAGAGCGGTAAAAACTGGAGTGATTACGGCTACTTTCACATACTGCCTCCCGTCGTCATGAATTTTTCTGACCGCAGTACATTTGTAAGTTTCTTTTTTCCCCTGTATCTATACTGGACCGAAGCGACGAATTTTACAGGTATCTATACAATTCCATTCCAGTATCACAGGGAAGGAACGAAAAAGATTGTAAACTTTCTTTATCCCCTGGTGCACTATAAATCGAACGGAGGAGAGGTTCAGAAACTTTGGACACCTCTTCTTTATTATTATAAAAGAGATAGCTATTTGCATATTCCGGTGGTCCTCTTTTTTAGCTGGAAGAACGAACGCGAAAAGACTATAATTGCCCCTTTTTATTACTCATACGAGAGCTCCGATGTAACGAAAAAACTTGTTGGACCTGCCTGGAAGTATAGCAGCAAAGAGGGCCTTGATTCCTCATTTCATTTCATTCCGTTTTATTTCTCCTGGGATAAGGAGTACCAGAGTGATACGGAGCCTTTGCTGACTACCAGGGAGAAGGTCCGATTTACCCCGCTCTATTTCTATTATAATGAGAAACATCGAGTCACCGATACCGCCCAAGATAATGATAATGGTGAGAAAATGGCTGCGTCCGGTAACAAATCGGATCAATCAAAACCATTGGAATACGAGAGATCTATACTGACAGTCCCCGCACTCCCCCTTTACACGGCCGAAAAGGATACACGATTTGGTAATAGATATCGTTTTCTATATGCTTTTCAATGGGATAGCAATGCCGACGGCCAGGTAGAAAAGACCTGGATTCCTCCCATCTTCCTTTACAGGAGTGAGAGTTATTTCCATATTCCTGTCGCCCTGTTTTTTAGCTGGAGAAATGAATTTGAAAAAACTGTTGTTTCACCTCTCACCCTGTATTTCTCTTACGAGAACTCTGAGATATCCAGAAGTCTGATAGGACCTGTGTGGAGTTCCCATCGTAAAGATGATGTTGATTCATCCTTTCATATCATTCCTTTTTACTTCTCCTGGAACGAGGAGTATGTCGATAGTTCTAGAATTCCTTTAAAGGTTGCGGAGCAAAGCACATTTACTCCTTTCTATTATTATAAAAAAGAGAGCCACATAGTTACGGCATCAGCACAGAGTGATAATGATAGCAAAGATATTAAAGTAGAAAAGTCATCACTGAGTGATTCAGGCATTTCGGATAACCTGGAATACAATCGATCCTTTCTGGCGATCCCCGGTCTTCCCCTCTTTACCGCTGAGAAAGACACTCGCACAGGTAACAAATACAGTTTTCTATACGCATTTCAGTGGAAGAGTGATACAGAGGGCTCGCTTGAAAGTTCCATGGCATTTCCACTTCTGTTCTACGAAAAAAATGATTATTTTACATTCTTTCCTCTATTCTACAGATCTGTTGATTTAGAAAACAGGAGCGGTTTTTCTGTAAGCCCACTGTTCTACTACAATCGCTGGAATGAGGAATCAGAGTCTTTTTATCTGGGCCTCTACTACAGCAATGAATCAAAAACATCAGATGAACATCTGATTCTCTCTCCCCTGTACTACTCCTGGAAAACCAGCGAAAGCAAAGGCCGGATCATACTTCCATTTTCCTTTGAATACGAAGACAATACGAAATACATGAGCCTCTACCTGGGCTGGTACAGCAGTAAGAATGCCGGGTATCTATCAGGGACCGCTTCGCTTTCAACAGATAAGGGTTTGTGGTTTCTTGATACTGATCTCTCCTTTATGTATGACCTTTTTAGTATTCAAACAAGAACAAGCTTCGGCACGCCGGAGGATTATGAAGATCCTGAAAATGTTTCCATTGTTGAACTGGAAAAGTTAAAAGAGAGAGGTACTATTCAACCGGTATCCGCATCCCAGACGGTGATGCAAAGTGAAACAGAAACAGCATCACCTGAGGCGTCACTGGAATCTGAAGTCGCACAACCTCAGATCAATAAAAAGAAGGGCCTGGAGAGGGATCAATCAAAAACCTATCGCGGATGGAGCGCTTTGTTTGGAGTGATCTCCTACGCCCAGGCCGACGGCACGCGAAAACACATTCACGCTCTTCCTCTGGGCTGGTTTACATGGGATGACACACAGCAAGAATCTCTATCAACCTTTATTCCATTGTATTTCCATTATGATACACCGGATCTGGAGTATCAGGTCATACTTCCGCCAATTTATGGAAAACAGAGGAAAGGGAACTCATTCATTGAGGCATATATGCTCATCGGATTTATCAATGAGTATGATGCCGAGCGAGATCAAAGAGAGTTCTCAGCCCTGTGGCCCATTTTCAACTACTATACACGACCCGACAATATGGGCTGGAGAGTATTTCCCGTTCTATTCTATAAAAAAGCAACAACAGAAACTGAAAAGTCGGAAAGATTTATATCACCTCTTTACTACAGTCATGATAGAGAAATATTTGCAGCAAATGAATCAACTGAGGAATTACAACAGCTTAATGAGGTGGATAACTTCAGTATTTCGCCATTTCATATAAAAAGTTATACAGCCAGCAATGATGTGGAGAGGTCAACATTCACATTCCCCGTTGTTCCGGTTGTCTACTCCTCCACTAAAAAGGAATATTTAAACCGAAGCAATGATCAAACTCCACACACAATTTATAACACTGATTGGATACTTCCTTTTTATTACTACAATGATACAGAAATATCAAATGAGGAAGGCTTCGAGACAATTACCAGTACATTTTTTGCACCGATAATTCCTCTGTATATTGATCTATATAGAAGTGGTTATCGCTATATAATAGCTCCCGGATACTACTATGAAAATGAGGGAGATAGCTCCTATCATAATTTTCTTTTTCTTGCCGAGTATTCCTCCGAAGCTGAATCTTCAAAAACGAATTTTCTGTTCAGGACATATGATTACAGGCAAAATCCTGAAGAGTCATCCCTCAGTCTTTTGTATGGTTTGTTGTATGATCACAAATTCAGTCGAAAAAATGACGACTATCGTGTGAATACAATGCTCTATTTGTATGGTCAGGAAAATGCAGGAGAACGATTTTACAGTTATCTATTTCCTCTTTTTTATTATTCAAAGACGGAAGATGAATCGGATCTCTTTATTGCGGGTTTTTATCTGCATCGTAGTCCGCATGAAGATAGAGAGAACTTATTGTATGTGATTGATCATACAGAAGATAAAGAGAAGGCTCAAGACCGCTACGATTATCTGTTTTCAGCAATAACGTATACCAGTGATGAGAAAGAGAATAAGTTCGATATCCTGTATAATACTTTATATAACTATACAGGTAGCAAAGATTCTAAAGATTACGAGTGGAATGCTTTACTCTATCTTGCTGGCATGGGACGCGAGGGAGAAGACTTCCACTTGAGATTTGCTCCGCTATTTTTCTATCAGTCTGGATCAGATTTTTACAAATGGTTTTTATTTCCCGGTCTCTATGTTAGAAATGATGAGAATTCTGCCAGACAGAACTTTTTATATGTGATTGACCATACAGAAGATAAAGAGAAAGTTCAAGACCGCTATGACTATCTGTTTTCAGCAATAACGTATACCAGTGATGAGAAAGAGAATAAGTTCGATATCCTGTATAATACTTTATATAACTATACAGGGAGCAAAGATTCTAAAGATTACGAGTGGAACGCTTTACTCTATCTTGCTGGCATGGGACGCGAGGGAGAAGACTTCCACTTGAGATTTGCTCCGCTATTTTTCTATCAGTCTGGATCAGATTTTTACAAATGGTTTTTATTTCCCGGTCTCTATGTTAGAAATGATGAGAATTCTGCCAGACAGAACTTTTTATATGTGATTGACCATACAGAAGATAAAGAGAAAGTTCAAGACCGCTATGACTATCTGTTTTCAGCAATAACGTATACCAGTGATGAGAAAGAGAATAAGTTCGATATCCTGTATAATACTTTATATAA
>JBNKQE010000258.1:0-7384 GCA_050295715.1 Leptospirales bacterium | reverse complement strand
TGGGCCATCGTGCAGTTAGTCAAACTGGAAAGTGCTGGATTGATTTATAAATCCTTTGAGGGATCCATTAGGGTGGCAACTTTTGAGAAAGACCGCTCCTGTGGTCCAACAGAGAGTAAGTGTTATCCCCCAAAACTCGAGACAATAAATTTCAGTATTGATGAAGGTAATGTCGAAGTCGCTCGATTTATGAACAGAAACATCGGAAAGCAGATGGTCGTTCAATACAGAATTCACCGGGTGGAGCCAATCTCATTGAGGACCTCTTTTGAAATTCTTGATGCACAACCTCAAGTCAATGACCTTCCCGAAGGAATGCCGAGGCTTTTTGCTATAGGCAAGTCAGGATCTAAAAGAAATTTCACTATGTACGGCCGCTTTCTCCGGCTTGAATACCGGGGCCTCTCGCTCAAAACTTATGAGGGAATTTTCTATGATAAACAAAGAAATCAGATCCATCCCTTTTCTCTTACAGACGACAATATGGCCAAATATATCTTTAATACTCTTAAAATCACCAAAATGCACTATTTCGGAATCTCAGAAGCCCGTGTAACCGTCAGCCGCGAGACTCCTTATGATATCTTTGAGGTGAATTTTGACCGCAGACCGGAAACAATATAATTGGTTGAGGCTTTAATTTCAAATGAAATGATTTTCGATAGGACATCTGTAATCGTTTAAGATTCCTGATTCTTCTTAATGTATTGCAACAAAATGCGACAGGGATTGAAGCGATGCCCGAAGGGCAGCCCCGTGGTAAATGTTGTAAGAGTTCCTACAAATTCCCCTCACGAGGGCCTGGTCGCGAAAAGCCCGGTCCAGGAGAGTCCCATGACGCTCCTGGAGTCGCCCAACTAAAATCCCTGAATTTATCATGTAATTTTCTTGACAGGGAACACAATCAATTCATCATTGCCTCACACTACCTTGCGGGCGTAGTGTAACGGTAGCACAGCAGCCTTCCAAGCTTCTGGAGAGGGTTCGAGTCCCTTCGCCCGCTCAGGAAAACCCCGGAGGATTACCTCCGGTGGTCTTTCTTCGATTTTTCCTCAATAAAACTTCCCTTTCTCATGTTCATTATGCTGACTTCCTTTTGTCTCCAAAATGAAACATAATTGATATTATTATACACCAGGAGAAAATGAGACGTGAAACATTGATCCTGGTCGATCGCATCATTGTAGCATCTGCCGGAGATCATAATCCAGGCTTTCTTTGAATTATCTGCCTGCAGGTCACGCTCCTTTTCCCAAATAGAGATAATACGGATGGAGTTATCCTTATTTCAAGTGCGCAAATGAATAAGGAAATTATGAGTCTGGATAAGACCCAGGAGCTGAAAAAAATGCCCGAATCTAATAGTAACCAGGAAGATGGAAAAATATCCACCGGTTTACGTGCTCTCGTTGTTGAAGATGAAGTAGATATCTCCGAACTTATCCGTTTCCATCTGGAGGAGGAAGGCTTTCTGGTTACTGTTTCTCATAATGGTATGGATGCCTGGAATAAGATTGAAAGACACCTTCCCGATATAGTCGTTCTCGACCTGATGCTTCCCGGTACCAATGGACTGGATCTCTGTAAGAAAATAAAAGCGAAATATGATGTTCCCGTGATAATGGTTACTGCCCGCGCAGGCGAAACAGATGCCGTTCTTGCTCTTGAACTTGGAGCTGATGACTATGTACGCAAACCCTTCAGCCCCCGTGAACTTGTCGCCAGAACACGCGCTCTGCTGCGCCGACGCGTTACAACAAAAGAATCCCGCGAGGGCAATCTGACCTCCGGTGACATAGTTATGGATACGGCAGCTCATCGCGTCATACTCGACGAACAACTTATAGACCTCACTCTCATTGAATATAAATTATTAAAATTATTTATGGAAAACCCTGACATTGCCTTTACAAGAGACCGGCTGCTGGATCGAGTCTGGGGTCGGAATGTATATGTTTCTGACAGAGCGGTTGATGTTAATATCAAGCGGCTCCGTGAAAAAATGGGCAAGGAAAAAAACAGGCTGGAGACAGTTCGCGGAGTGGGATACCGCCTGAGAGGCATGCTTGACTGAGATGGTGTCGTTTCATTGAAAAGTATATATATACGTATATTTCTTATCCCTGCAAGTGTCCTGATTCTCGGACAATTTTCACTGTGGATGTATCTGAATCGCTTCCAGGGATCGGTTATGCCCGCCGATTCCGGCACATACATCCTCTACAGTACAGTCATTTTATCCATTGTGGCAGGTCTTCTATCCTATCATGCAGCGACCCGAATTGTCTCACCTCTGACTCATCTTCTAATACGAATTCGCCGATTTCCCGAACTTTCAACGCGTATTTTTCCCAATACGGGTATTGATGAAATCAATGAACTTTACTTTCGCGTTGAAGAGTTCATGACTCGAATAAAAGGGCAGATTCGAGACCTGAAACTTGAAAAAGAACTTTTAAGTATTCTTTTGAATTCATTGCGAGACGGAGTGCTGTGCCTGAACTCAGAAGGTATTGTTATCTTTCAAAACGAAATATTGGATGAAGACCTGGTTACAAAGAATTCCGAAGGAAAACCATATTTCAAGATTGTCCGCAATCCCAGAATGCTGGAAACGATTGCCGAGCAGGTTCGGCAAAACCAGCAAAATCTCGGAGGAGTGAACTCAAGTTCCAATCTATCCACAACTCAAAAAAGTAAAAAACTTCCGGATGGAGCGGCAGCAGGTCCTGTCGATTTCACTCATTTTCAAAAGTCATTTCAGATGCAATGCACCCCTATCAGGATGGAGAACCGTCTCGAACTTTTCTTGATTATCGTTCATGATAACACTCGAGAACGGAACATGAAACGTCTTCGTGAAGACTTCTTGCAAAATGCAAGTCATGAACTCAAAACACCTATTACAAGTATTCGTGGTTATTCAGAGACTCTCTTATATCGCGTTGATAACGATCGCGATAAAAATTTTGTGAATGCTATCCTCAGAAATGCAGGACGCATGGAACGTCTTATAGAAGATATGGTGACAATCTCATCCCTGGAGTCCGGCTCCTTTCCTTTTAATCCGGAGCCCATTGAAATGGAACAATACTTAAAGGGAATTGACGAGTTGATTGCCGGGATAATTGATCAGAAATCTCAGAAAGTCGTGTATACGGTAAAACAACCCGGTTTAAAAATAAATGCAGATCCCCTTCTTATCGAACATCTTCTGATCAATCTTTTATCCAATGCTTCTCGCTACTCACCGGAAAATACAAATATTACTGTTGAATGCGGTCGGTGGGAAATGGGACAGGCTCACTATATATCGGTGACCGATGAGGGCCCCGGAATTTCCGAAGATTTCAATCAGAAAATATTTGAACGATTCTTTCGCGTTGACCGAAACCGTTCCCGCGTGGAAGGCGGAACAGGACTGGGCTTGAGTATAGTCCGTCAGATCACAAAGATTCATGGCGGAAACGTACAGGTAGAAAATGTTCGGCCTTCCGGCTCGAAATTTACCGTGCTTTTACCGGACTGAATGACTTTCCTCGATCAATAGAGATTTTTTTCGGATCTTATTACTGACAATCGTTATACGTTTTTGTTGACACAATATACAAACTCTCATAACGTATACCCGTTCAATCCGGATAGTAATTCAAACAGGATCAGGGGGGTATTATGAGTCTTTTCATCATTATTTTTTTCGTATCGGCTTTTAGTTTGCGAATTTTTTCACTTTTCATTTCAATAAAAAATGAAAAATCTTTGAAACAGAGCGGAGCTGTTGAATACGGAAAAGCCAATAGCCTTGCCCTTGCCATATTACACATTTTATTTTATCTGGCTTCATTTGCAGAAGGATTAATGAACCAAACATCCTGGGATTCGGTTACCACACTGGGATTTATTATCTATGTTATTGCTATTTCATTTTTATTCATTGTAATTTATCAGCTGTCACACAATTGGACTGTCAAACTCATCATTAGCACAGAAAATACGATAAATAAGAGTTTTCTTTTTAAGTATTTCCGGCATCCCAATTATTTTCTTAATATTATACCCGAACTTATTGGCTTAACTTTTATTCTAAAATCTTATACTGTTTTTATCTGGTTATTTCCTGTATATTCAGTCTCTCTCTTTATTAGAATCTACCAGGAAGAGAAATTGATGCAGGCCACTTTTCCCGATTATTAATAATGAAGTATCCTCCCATAATTTCGGAAAATGAATATGGTCCATCCCACGTATCGCTTTACCTGTGGAAATATCCTGTAAGTGTCAGTATGCAAGTTTCCATAAATTATCAATTAAAAGATTTGACCCTCTCCATGGACCATTGACTTTTTCGGTATGAAAAAGAGACTTCAATACATTCTGGATATCCGCTTATTTTCCATTGTTATAATTTCATTATTTGTATCATGCTCCAGACCACAACCAACGGTTAAGACAAATTGTAGCGGCGGGACGGAAATTTTTGGACCGGTTGCATCGAGATGGTTCGAAATGTATAAAGAGAAAACCGGAACAGCTATTTCATACTCTGCAAGCGGGAATGCTACGGCTGCTGATATGTTAATCAAGGATTGTCAGTTTGTATTTCTTTCCAGGCCCATGTATAATGATGAGTTTCATCGAGTGACACTGCACTATGGAGAATCCCCGAAAGCTATTCCTGTAGCCCTGGATGCTCTGGCAATAGTCGCTTCCGATGATTTTCCTTCAGATTCGTTATCCCCTGAAGAGTTAAGAAATCTCTTTACATCAAAAAATATGGAGGTTTCTGAATTGTTCCCTGGCAGCGGCCACTCCACCAGGAATAAGAAAATCCAACTTTTTGGTATTGATTCAGCGTCGGATGAGTATCGCTGGTTCAAGGATTCAGTCCTTCGCGGAGATGATTATACCGATCTTCTTATTGAATTACGCGGCCCGGAAAAATTACAACACATGATCCAGACAACTCCACTTTCACTTGGCTATATTCGTTACTCACTGGTTAAGGACGAAAGAATCATTACCATAAAAAATGCGGGTGACGGAAATATACTCCCTTCTCCCCAATCAATCAGTAATGAAACCTATCCATTGATTCGTTATATGTATTTATATGTATTGCCATCGGCTGCGAATACGACTGAAGTAAAAACTTTTATTGATACAATTCTGACTCGAAGATATCAGAATGCGGTCCTGGATTTCGGGTTTTATCCGATGAAGTAGTATTCGTCGTGCAATTTATTAGATTCTTGCGATCAATCAATTGTGCGTACGGTGAAATATTTGTTGTTATAAATTATGATCAGATATGGTTTAAATTTACCTGTATGAGTCTATAAACATTAAAAATATCTTTTAATGAAGACACTCCTCTGTGCAGCCAAAAAAGAACTTACAAATGACCGGGGATGCTCACCGCTGAGTGTATCTACTGAAGACCCAGGTCCCAGGCTTTTCTCATCATAGCCTGTCTGTTATTGACTTCCAGTTTTTTATAAATGGACTTTGTATGATGTCGCACTGTATGAACTGAAATTCCCACCTCTTCGGCAACCTGTACCGATGTCATCCCCTTCGTAAATTCCTGAAGAACCCGGCTCTCTGCCGGAGTCAATGATGACAGGGTCTTTTCCTGTGAATCACTACTCTCACTGTTGTCCTGAAAATGCCTCATTACACGCAAAGCAATCAGAGGTGATATTATTGCTCCACCCTCATAAATAACTTTCAATGTTGATTCTAACTGACCTACTTCATTTTTAGCCATGTAACCAACACAACCGGCCTTAAATGCTTCAAATATTTTATTGTCACTTTGAAATGAGGTTATAATGATTTTCTTAATATCGGGATATTCTTCAGATAAAAGGGCTGACAGCTCTATTCCTGTCATTCCTGGAAGCCCGATATCTATGAGTAATGTATCAGGAAGATTTGCCTTTAGTTCAGAGTAACACTTCTCAGCCGAATCCCAGGTCCCTGTAACAGTGATCCAGTCTAATTTTGAGATTGTACGCAGCAGAAACTCTCTGTAATCCACATCATTTTCTATGATTCCAACACGCATAACTTGCATAAATTTTTCCTGTTCAGACAATAGTATATCATTGATTCTTAATTTGAAAATCCCCCGATTTGGGTATTTTCAAAAATTTTTACAAATGATTCCAATAAAATGTGTATGGATTCATTCAATGACCGACTATTGATACCAAACATTGTTAATAATCAGTTAAACGATATTTACTTGTTAGACGGGAAAGGAATTGCCTGGTATAAGATTTTTCAAATAATTTCGATTAAAAGAAATATCATTTCCTGAAAATTGTTTGTTCGGACAATGATCTGCATTCGCTTTCAAAAAGGATTGTGAGAACTCACTGAGTTAATGCAGCTATGATTGGACTGAAGTACCTGCTCCCGGTGTGAACCGCAGCTTCCGTTTCTTACATCGGCCGTAACATTTTGTGCACACACTTCACAGCCCAATCAAGTATCAGATGTTGTTTTTTTTTGCTGTTCGGATTCAGGTTTCCTTAAATTATCCAAATCTTCCAGTAATATAGTCTTCAGTCAGCTTCTCACCTGGATTGGTAAACATTTTGAATGTAGAATCATACTCTACCATATTCCCCTGATAAAAAAGGGCAGTGAAATCACCTATACGCGCAGCCTGCTGCAGGTTATGCGTTACAATTACAACTGTATAATCTTTTTTTAACTCAAGGATCAGCTCTTCAATCTTTCTGGTAGAGATTGGATCCAGTGAAGCAGTGGGCTCATCCATTAAAAGTACTTCAGGCTGCATGGCGATGGCGCGGGCAATACAGAGTCGCTGCTGTTGTCCTCCGGATAATGAATAAGCACTCTCATTCAGTTTATCCTTTACTTCTTCCCACAGAAATGATTTCTTCAATGATACTTCAACCAGTTCATTAAGATCCCCTCTGTAGCCATTGATTCGCGGTCCCAGAGCAATATTTTCGTAAATAGTCTTTGGAAAAGGATTGGGGCTCTGGAAAACCATACCAACGCGCAGTCTTATCTCTACTGGATCGACCCTGTTTGAATAAATATCCTCGCCTTTTAATAGAATGGAACCATCCACACGGCAGCTTTCAATAAAATCGTTCATACGATTGAAACTTCGAAGCACTGTACTTTTACCGCAACCGGATGGTCCAATAAAGGCGGTTATCTTATTTTTCATGATTTCCATATTCAGATTTTTCACTGCCTGGAACTGATCATAATAAATACTTAAATTCTTTAACTCAAAGATGGGTTCACCTTTCGATTCGGAGGCGGATTGTTCTGCTCCATTTAGCAGATCCCGCGAAATACTTATACTGGATTTTTCCTCTGTCGACTGTTGCCCTTGAGT
>JBNKQE010000257.1:0-7401 GCA_050295715.1 Leptospirales bacterium | reverse complement strand
TATAGATAAATTTCTTGATGCTCATACCTGATTGACAATAGTAATACAATAAGTTTCATTATTCCATTAAATCCAGCAGTTGTTTTAAAATCCGTTGATTATTTTCATTTTTTAATTTTTCTAGAGAGTCATTAAGATTTTTAAGAGAATTAAATGGAATAATAATCTCCGGAGGTTGTGATTCAAAATCATCTACAACCTGCAATCTTGTTCCAGGAGACAGTTTTAACGCATTGCGGATTTCTGAAAGCCTGGTCCTGTAGTTTTGTATCGTTGGATTTCTTATGTATCGAAGAGACTCGATGATTTCATCCGACTCCGTCCCGGAATACTCCGGTTTATCCAGTAAAATACGGGATTTATTTATGAATTCACTCTTTCGTTCCCCGGAAAGATTATAAAAAAACATAATCATTTCACGGGTGTAGTTTTTTTTCATATGGACTGTATTTATTATGCTGATCATTGCATCTTTATGTTCTTGAGTGAACCTGTTGAAAAGTCTGAGGACAGAGATATTGAAATCATACTGTATCCCGAGTTCCATTGTCTCCTCAGAGAGACTTCCCAGTTCGATAAACTCCTCGCGAGTTTTATAATTAATACTGATTCCCAGGCTTTCAAGAAGCACATTTAGCGATGGTGCTCCATCTCGTTTACTATATGCTGCCAGGTGAATTCTGTGCGGGGCCGTAAGTTGAATTACGAATTTCCAGAACCTGGTTGTGTTGAATTCTTCAAAAGGGATAACTGCCAGACCGGTCGTAGAATCGGTATCCGGCTGGATCAGTAACTCTGTATCATGATCTTTCTTTAAAACTATACCGAAAGGGCAGTTTTTAACCCAGAAGAAAAAAAGCTCTTTTTTTTTCGGAAGACTTTCCGTTTCCATTAATTCCCAGTTCATTTTTTAGTCTCATTTTTAAGGATGTTCGTAACCACGAATTCATGATGTTGGTTATCTTGACATTGGTCGATACATTTTTTAATTGTTCTATTATATAGGGAAATTTCCCCGGCAGAACAAAAAATATAGTGATATTTTGTAATAGTATTATTAAATGACTCTTCAGGTTGATCAGAATTGTATTTTCAGTCTCTATGCATCCGAAAAAAAAAGAAACCTATTATGAAATAGATTAATTTTCAGCGCGTCCGGTCAGCATGTCACTTTGAAATAGAAGAAGAGTGATTGTTTTTAAGAAAGATATTATGCCAGATACTGATATAAAACGAATTAATGATCCAGAACAACTGCGTCAGATAGCAGAACGAGTTTTTACGAAATTGCCGGTGCAGTTGCAGGATAAAACCGGCATTTTCCCTGTTAGTGTGCAGGGAACGGAAGACGATACCCTGTTAATTATTCATAATCAGCCGGAAGCACCATCGCGATTACTGGTTTTGACCCACAATGATAATAAAATGTTTCTGGAGTGTCGCGTACACTTAAGACACGATGATGGTAAGGAACTCGTTAAACCGGTAAGACTTCATCTAAAAAAATTGGTTAGAAGACAAAAGCGTATGCAGCTTCCAAAAGGGGATAATCGTGTAGCCTGGATTACTGAAGTTGTTCCCATGAAAAGCATACCTGAATCACTTTCTGCTTACAACAATAACCGTGACATGTTGCTGAAGGCATATCAGGAACAGCTCCGAATATTCTTTACGGATGCTGAAATTGTTTTTCGAAAAACATTTCGCATGGATATGCGAATGCGTATTATGTCGAATCTACAAAAGTCAATATTTGTGCCAACACGCATGAATCCCAATTTGATTGATGGGACCAGGTTTGCTTCATACGAAGATTATAAGAAAATTATCCAGTATGACCATCTTCCCGATAATATTATAAGTGAGATTACTGAACCTCTTACATATAAGAATCTATACATGTTTGGGTATATGAAAATATTATCAGACAGGGAGTTGACTCTCGAAGATGTGGAGAAGGTTCAGGAAATATCCCGGGATTTTGAGACGGAGATCTTGAATCAGGAATTACTTCCTCGAAATCTGGAACGCAGTGTAGTGGTTGATATTACAACAGGTGGTGTGGGATTTATGCATCCGCATAATCCTGCAATAATTCGAAATTTTATGCCAGGTGAGCATATTGTCTTTGATATACACCTTCCAAACGGGAAGATACTGTCTGTATCAGGTTTGATTCGAAACATGAAGTCGCTTGAAAAGGCCCACAGGATAGGGATTGAGTTTGAAAACCTGACAATGGAACAGAAAGCGGAACTTATTATGTATATCGATGGAATCAATAACCATAAAAATAATGCCGGAAATGATACTTCTTCAGAAGCCGACAATGGTGATGCGCAATAAGAGTTTATTGATAAATCCGAAACCTAAAAACTGCTGTATCTCCTGAATTTTAACCTGTATTCCCGTCAGTCTGTAACTATATCGAAGTAACTCCCGCCAGGTAATTCCTCATATTTTTGAAAATCCAGCGGTTTACCCCTGGGTAAATATTTTGTTTTAACGTCTTCTGTATTCAGGCTCATTCCGTTAAAGAGAGAATATACACCGGCAGCCATCGAACGGGCTGTTTCATCGCTGTGATCAATTAAAAGAGATCTGTCTCTGGAAACATTTAGATGACCAATTTCCAGATAGGCGACAATTGCATTAAGAAACGTCGGGAGGGTATAAGCGCTAATGTATGGTTTTTGAATCGGTCCGATACCACGCGACGTATTCAACTCTGGAGTGATTTTGCGAACACCGAATTGAACAAATCGCATTAGTTCATCAGAAGCATAATGATTATCTCCGCCGAAACCGGCCGGTCCATCCTCTCTTCTCCACAATTCCGCCTGTGATTTCTCTCTATCCCAGAATGCTCCTGTGGCTTTGAAGTCGGTATAGGAGAGGGAATAAGGACCGGGGCCTCCTTTTCTTGCCGCTTTCTCCCACCCTGCCGGGTCTGTGTATCTCCATCGCACCATATTCTGTCGCAGACCGCGATTCTTGGATCTCCATGGACCGCTCCCATTTTTTACACTGCGAAATCCGTGAAAATAGACCCAGGTATCCGCTCTTGCAGACTGGTATTTTGACCATCCGTCATCGGTAACAAGCCAGTTTCCATGCTTCATCCACTCCAGTGAATAAAATTTTCTCACTGGTTCTCGATCGAGGTGAATCTGCCGGATAAGATTGAATGTACGATATCCAGGTGCCAGAACGGCCGTCATTCCGCCGGGATTTCCTCTACCGGCAGGGGTGAGATGGAGCGAAATGACCAGGTGAGGCTTTTGACTGTTGACATAGCTTAAACGCCCCATGCGATAGGGACGCTGTGGATTTGTTTCATCTTCAGGATAATCATAAAGACGAAACTCTGCGTTTACATCGGCTGCTTCCGGATCTTTGAATTTCTCATCCCATCCGTACTCACGTGTCATGATTACACGGAAACGGATCTTTTCAAAGTTATCCTGTGTAGAATACGGTGCAAGAATCTCCTTAAACTGAAGCCATCCATCCTGCGTGTTGGTCAATTCAAGGTACGAGCGCAACTTCTTTGCCAGTTCCAGAACAACCTTGTGTTCCTCATAGGATTTGTAAACCATACCTGAGTTGTAATAGGCCAGATATTTGCCGGTAACAGGATCCCATTTATCATCTTTTCGATGGCTAACGGATCCCCCATGACCCGGGTCAATGGCTATAATGAATTCTTTTTCTGCAAAAAGTCCGCAGGATGGAGTGATAAATAGTAAAAAATATAAAATAGGGATCAGTCTATAAAATATTCTGCCTGGAATGGATTCGAACATAATTTCTCGCGACAGGCCGTTTAAGGCCTGATTGTATACTATTGAGAACGGTTATCGGGGATGCATGTCATTCTATCTTAAAAGCTGACAGAGTAAATAATGTCTATATCCCCGATTGTTTTATTGTATGCTAACAGGAGGTTGTTGAACGCCGTAGGCGTCAATTAAATCGGTTTTATATTGCTTTGCCATTTCTCGTTTTTTTGTATTATCCTCCTGAAGGTCCAGGATTATGTTGATGGCATGTAGCTTCGCAAGTCGATAGTGTTCTATTGCAGCTTCAGGATTATCGTCGCGGATTTTATTCTCGGCCAGAGTGTATTGCTGGTATGCCATTCGTAGCTTTTGCTGACTTTTAACGAACTCTTCGCTGGCACTTACTGCTCCTCCGCCGGAGGACACAAGAGACAGGTCACGATCGACCATGTTTCGAGAGCACTCTTCCAGAATTGTCTCTGTATCTTTTTTGAACTTATCCGCAAAGACATACAATAATTTTTTTGCGTCCCTTCTGGCCTTTTCAAGAAACTGAATCGCTGCCTGATAATCTGACATGTAGTATTTTTGCATTCCGCTTCTGTACTCATTCTGTATGGATACAAATTGATCCTGCGTTTCCGGCAGCGCTGTTCCAAAAATGTCAACAAGCCTTTTTAGCTTTATTACATCTTCCCTTGATTTAGTCTTATATTTTTCAGCATAACGAAAGGCATCATGACGCATGAAATATGCTGGAGTGATATTCAGCTCTTTCATAGCAGCATGACTGCCTGAAAGATCGTCATCGGGGGTTCCTGTCTCTTCCTTTTGGGGTTCGTTGGCGGAAGGATCTCCTTCCTGTGCCTGCAGATATCCTGATGCTAAGAAAATTAAAAGGATCGAAATGACAATTCTACGAGATATTAACGAATACATAACCTTCTCCATCATAAAAGACTCCGCAAAATTGTTTGGGGAGCTTTCCCTGCAATCAGGTAAAAAATAATAAAGCTAATAAATAATAGCCTCTGGACCGGTCTTTCAAAATCTGTTAATAAACAGGAACTAAAAGGCCTGAAGAATCATTGACTCAAATACATGACAAGTGTCAACATAAATTGAAAACTAACTTCATTGAAAAAGGATGTCATGTGATTCGGGAAATGATTCGATCTTACTAAATGAGGGTATTCCGATTTTGTTAAAAATTGATCCGAGAGTACACTCAATGAATGAATCCGGAGTAAACCGGAATCGAATGGATGTTTATTATGACTGATTTGCGGGGGAACGCAGAAAGACCTGGACTGGCTCGCGTTATTTATCATTTTTCTCAGGTTGCTATGATTTATGCAATATTTATAAGTATTGCACTCCCATTGGAATCTCTACATGCTCTTGATCTCACCGCTTATCAGGATGGAAAGACCTATCAACTGGATAAGTTGGACCTGGACGTCTGGCAGAATCTCCCTGTTTCTGTTAAGATGTATCTGACCCCTCGAATTATTGAAGCTTCCTACGGAAGAAACCGGACAGAATATCTTCAGGAGTTCCTGAAAAAGATTTCTGTGGAGCGGGAGCCATTTTTTCAGGCATATTCAGTTATTGGACGTGCCTTTCTATTGAAAAAGGATTCAAAAGAGCGCAGAACATGGTTTATATCAGCCTTGAGCAATAGTTCAAACAGCAAATACAAGCAGGTACTCCTCTATCATGCAGCTCTTGAGAGAAATAATCAGGCGGGGGGGTATGTTGATAGGGGAACTCTGGGGGCATGCAAGATTGAAATACTGAAAGAAGAGTGCGATTTTGCTAAAATTATTGATCGTGTAAATGGGATGAGACTCTCCCGCAGGTTATCCCGTGCGGATTATGACTCAATCATGGAGTTAATGAGACCCGTTCTCTCCGGAAATAACCTGAAACCCTCATTTTCTTTTCTTCTGGCATCTCCTCTGCCGGATATGCTCGTATCCCTTGGTCTGTCCCTCGAAGCAGCTATTGTTGCTGAAAAAATTACGAGAAATTATGACCACCAGTCCATCATGAGTCTCAGGTCAAGAATTCCCTTTTATCTGGGAGCCGCTGGTGATTTTCCAGCTGCCATCAAATATTCAGAGAAATATCATAAGTCAAATGATCCGGTTTTGATGAATGTCCGCATGGACTGGATGATTCTGTCTGAAAATTATCAAAATGCTATTGAGATGCTCTCCAGCCTGGGTCCCGATCATCTCGGAGGGAAGGGTATGGAGGGAATGTCCGACTACTGGACCGGTTTGCCTTACTCTCCAGGCATAGTTGGAACAAAACTTGCCATGCTTCTCTATCTGGCGGGAGATATCAAGAACGCAGGAAAGTCGCTGGATCGGCTCACAAATATACCTGGAAAGACCCCGGATGGTGAGCCATTAAAATATTACGCCAGGCTGCGTATGGCCCAGGTTTTTATGGAAGATAATCCGGAACTGGCCCACAAGATTGCTGAAGATATTACATACACTGCTCAGGCAAATAGCTGGCAGATTCTGGAATACCAGGCAACCGTGCTGGATGGCTGGGCAAATTATCACAATAAAAATTATTTTAAGTCCGTCATACAATTTGTAAAAGCGAGTGGAATCTATACGCATATTGATCGTAAAAAAGTATCTTCTTATTCAAGAATGCTTGGGCTCTTTGCTGCACGCAGAAAAATGAATCCACGTGGAAACTACAGTAGATTAATCTCACAGATTGATACTATTTTATCAAAAAGACCTTACAATCGTTCTGTTTATACTATCACTCACTGGGCTCCCGTATCCGCAGACGACGGTTTTTTTCTATCCGAGATGCTTGCATCAAAATCTGCAAGAAGAAAGAGATGGAACGCTTTTAATGTAATAATTGATCGTTTTCAGTCAAAAACAGGTCTTTACTATTCACCCGGACAGAATCCTGGCGGTTATTCCGGTCTTCCCACGAGTAATCACTGGTTGAGTGAGATGAAACGTTTTCCCTATATCGGGACAGGAATGGACGGTATCAATCTGCCGGCCTTAAAACCGGCAGTGCTGCAATTGATCTCTTCTATGGAGAAAGAGGCCAAAAAGGGGAAAATAACTCAAAAAGCATTTCAATCAACAGAATTTTATGTGATGCCGATCAGTGCTGGAAGCAAACGGATCCTATTTTTAGCTTACCCCGAAATGAACAGGAAAAGACGTCGATATACGGCTCTCACCTATACCGTTATTGATTCGTCGGAGATAGATGAACTGAAGAAAAACTGCCTCTATCCGGCTGTTCACTCCTGCAAGACCGATAATGCGGGAGTCAATCGTCTTAAGAAACTGCTTCTAAAGCGAAAAAATGTGTATTTAAACGTTCTATATTCTGCCGGATTTGATATTGATTACGAGAAGTTGCTTAATCCCGGTAGAGGACGAAAGATTTATACCTCCTATTTTTCCAGGGTGAAAAAGGTGTCGGGTAAAAAACCGATCATTAAAAAAGAGAGAATGCTTGTATTGAAGCAGGAGAGTTGTAGCGACTCCGGTGGTTTTGAAAAGGCAATCGGTATCGGTCAGTATTCCAGGTATTTTGCCGGATTAATGCCAAAAGGTCCTAC
>JBNKQE010000256.1:0-7402 GCA_050295715.1 Leptospirales bacterium | reverse complement strand
TTCAAAAATTTTAAAGAGACAGTCTCCACTATAGAACACAATAATTCTTTTCGAGATAATCCGTCTAAAAAAATAAAAAAATGAATCATATATCCAACAATCATGAGAATGAAAAAAATGCAGATCAGTTCAAACCGGCCGGAAGTTTCTCAAACTGGCTGCGCGAAACCATTCATGCTCTGCAGGGCAAATCCGAAGCTGTCGTTGATTGTGGAGATTGTACGGCCTGCTGCACATCATACTATTTTATTCATATAAAACCAGAAGAAAATAAGACAAAAGCTGTTATTCCAAAAGATATTTTATTTTCTGCGCCATTTTTGCCGGAAGGTCACAAAATTCTGGGTCATGATAAGAGTGGACGCTGCCCTATGTTCAAAGATGAGAAATGCTCCATTTACAAAGATCGTCCCCGAACATGCCGCCTTTACGACTGTCGCATATTTCCTGCAACAGGACTTGATGTGACTGCAGATAGTAAATCAATGATTGCAAAACAATCCGGATTGTGGAAGTTTGATTTTCCAACAAAAAGCGATCATGATGAATACGAAGCACTGCACAGAGCAGCCAGTTTTCTCAAAGAGTATTCTGATCATTTTCCCGAATACTTTATTCCTGATAACGCGACACAATTGGCGATTGTATCTATTGAAGTTTATAAGGTTTTCCTCTCAAGCGATGAATTGAGTATTCAGGAAACTGTGAATGAAATTATAAAAATACGTGAAAGAAAATAAATCGCAATTCAGTCAATTGCAAGAAAAACTATAGTATGTTACACTATCACCCCCACTCTACCCATCAAATACAACACGGATGCAAATTCCGGGACAAAACTGCCACCCATTCCGACTGAAACCTGCCAGTGTAACGGCTGAAAGTTGCCACTGTTTCGAATTTAACCTGCCATTTTTGGGTATGATTTCGGGCGAATGGCAACTTTGTTTCGGAATACATGATAAAGTTTAACTAAAATCAAAAAGGATTCCGATTCAAAACTGCCGCTTATCAAATAAGAAGTAAAATGCAAATCTGATCTCACCGGCAAGTCTTCCGAAAACGGGGGACTGATAATGCCAAATGTGAGGATCAGTATGAAAAATATTCGAGAGATAATCAAATATTCTGAGGCAATCAAATCCCACAGAGAGATTGCCCGGATAACCGGAGTGAGCAGGCCAACCGTGGCCGAATACATTCGTTCATTTTATTCATCGAGTCTGACGATAGAACAGGTGAACAAATTGAGTGATAGTGAACTCCTCTCTAAATTGAGTGTGCGTGCTCCATCGCCGGAAAACGACAGACTGTTGAGACTTACAGGAAATTTTACGGAATACATCCGACGACTGAAACAAGTTGGAATGACGCTTCAGATCCTCTGGGAGGAATACACTGCGCAGGATCCAGAACCATACAGTTACAGTCGGTTTTGCGAGATCTTTCAGGAACACAGAAAAGAAGAATCGGTGACCATGCACATCGAGCACAAATACGGCGATCGTGCATTCTTCGACTTTACGGGAAAGAAGCTCAGGGTTTATGACAGAGAAACGGGCGAAGAGCGCGAAGTAGAGGTATTTGTCGGCATTCTGGGAGCATCGCAACTGACGTATGTAGAGGCTGTGGAGAGCCAGAAGATCCCCGATGTCATCGTTGCCACGGAGAAAGCGTTTCACTATTTTGGAGGGACTCCGAACGCAGCGGTATTTGATTGCCTGAAATCGGTTATAACAAAAGGTGATAAATACGAACCGATCACGAATACGAAGTTCGATCATTTTCTCGATCACTACGGGACAATCAATCTGCCCGCAAGACCGCTCCATCCTCGCGATAAAGCTCTTGTGGAAGGAGTTGTCAGGATCATCTATACTCGCATCTATACGAAACTACAGGATCAAACATTCTTTTCTCTTAAAGAGCTTAACAAGGAGATTCGACTCCAACTTGAGGATCATAACAATACCCCTCTTACAAACATGGGCCTATCGCGAAGAGAGCTCTTTGAACAAAATGAAAAAGAAACTCTCCATTCTCTACCGAAGATACATTACGAAATTCCCGACTTTGCCTTTGCAACCGTTCAGATCAACTATCATGTTTACTTCGGACAGGATAAGCATTATTACAGTGTACCCTTTAATTTGCGCCGAAAAAAGGTCAAAATTGTAGCCGGAGCAAATGCGGTAGAGATTCATCATGACGGGCAGCGTGTGGCCACCCATCTTCGCAAACGATCTTTCGGTTACAGCACGACGGCCGATCATATGCCGTCGCATCACAGGTTTCTTGCAGAGATGAATCCTGAAAGACTCATGAAAAGGGCAGCCGATAAGTCTCCGGTCATTGCTGATTTTGTCGCTGCTATTCTACGAAAAAAACCTTATCCGGAACAGGGATACAAGTCGGCACTCGGTGTGATCGATCTGACGAAAAAGTATCCGGTCGAACGGGTGGTGAAGGCCTGTGAAAGGGCCATGTATTATGACAGTATCAATTATCAGAGTATTAAAGAGATTTTAAATAAACAACTCGATGCAGTAACAGATTATAAAGAAACCGATCTTCCGGGACTTACAGGAGAGCATGAGAACCTTCGCGGCAGCGAGTATTACGAAGGAGTATCCTTATGAGTATTGAATCAACCATCGAAAAAATGAACTCCATGAAGCTCCATGGAATGGCTCGTATTCTTGCAGAGACGCCCCTGGAGACCATCTGTGATCTAACACAGGACGAACTTCTATCTCTTCTTATCGATGCGGAACAGGACGGGCGAGAAGGGAAAAGGCTCCAGAGACTCTTTCGACTTTCCGGATTAAAATCAAGAGCCACACTCGAACAGATTGATTTTTCTACCGGTCGGGGAATGGACAAAAACTTTCTGCGAAGACTCGGGGATTGTCAGTTTATAGAAAAAGGCGAAAGTATCTGCATCACAGGTCCTACCGGCGCAGGGAAAAGTTTTCTCGCCCAGGTTCTCGGAAACGAAGCCTGTGCAAGAGGGTTCTCGGTCGGATACTATGGTTTCGTAAAGTTGATGAATCATCTTCGTATGGGGCGCGCCGACCACTCTTATGAAAAACGGATGTCGAAACTACACCGGGCTGATCTTCTCATTCTGGACGACTTCGGCATGGAGGTTCTGGATCAGCATTCCAGACTTTCCTTCTACGAAATCCTGGAAGAACGATATGGTAATAAATCCTTTATACTCTCCTCTCAGGTTCCAGTTAAATCATGGCATGGGATCATCGGTGAACCAACGATTGCCGATGCGATCTGTGACCGACTGACAAATGGTTCTCACATGATTCAGCTCAAAGGGGATTCTTACAGAAGAAAAAAAGTCTTGAAGTCTGATTGAAATCTGCCACCTATTGTCCGAAAATGCCAGTGAGTCAGATTTGTTTTACTGGCAGGTTTCCTTCGGTTTACCCGGCAACTTTCATCGGAATACGCAACGGATATATATATCAGGAACATGCATTGGTTTTTCTTTCGCCTGTGGTCGTTTGTTATAGCTGCAGCACCACTCTTCAATAGATACTATCCCAGAGCTACGTCAAGAATCATCATTATAGAAAATCCAAGCATGGTTGCCATGGTCACAATATCAATACTTTCATAATTTCTCTGGGCCTCAGGTATTAATTCTTCCACGACAACAAAAATCATAGCTCCAGCAGCAAAACAAAGCGCATAGGGAACAAAACTCTGCATATTAAGCACGAAGATGGCCCCCAGAACACCGGCGACAGGTTCAACAAAACCGGATGCCTGTCCCATAAAAAAACTTTTTCCGGTACTGACACCCTCCCTTCGCAGCGGCAATGATACGGCAGCCCCTTCCGGAAAATTCTGGATACCAATACCGATGGCAAGTGCTATTGCTCCGCCTATAGTTGCCGATGGAAGGTTTGCAGCAACAGCCCCAAAGGCAACACCAACAGCCATACCCTCGGGGATATTATGAAGTGTAATAGCAAGGACCAGCAGAGTGCTTCTCTGCCAGGATGTCTTCACACCTTCACGCTTATCCATGCCAAGACCGGGATGCAGGTGTGGTAAAAATTTGTCGATCAACCGCATAAAGATTCCCCCTCCCATAAATCCGATTGTGGCCGTGAGCCAGGGAGTCTGCCCCAGTTGTTCTGCCATTTCCAGTCCTGGGGCAAGAAGTGACCAGAAGCTGGCTGCAATCATAACACCCGCTGCAAAACCGAGAGAAGTATCTAAAAACTTTTGATTGATGGTCCGTGTAAAAAATACAATCGACGCACCGACTGCAGTAACAGCCCACGTGAATAGAGTGGCTAGAAGCGCCTGATTAACAGGATGAAACGTTTGAATAAAATCAACCATTAGTAAACCTCGTATTCTAGTGATTGGACTCGGTCAGGTATCAAAATATTTCATATAAAAGTCTTTCGAAATTCTACTATCTTATTATTCCCGATAATAAAAAATGACATGTAAGAGAAACACAAACTAACGCGAAATAATTGGATCAATTCAGATCCTTGAACAGGAAAGTATTTACTATGGATGGAAAGACAAGATCCAGTATAAAACCCGGTCAAAGAGTAAAAATTGTATTAAAAGCAGATCAAAGAAACGGAAATCTTACAGAGGGAATCGTAAAGGATATTTTAACTAAATCCTCTGTTCACCCTCATGGTATAAAAGTCCGATTGGAAAGCGGACAGGTAGGACGTGTCAAAGAAATCTGCAATTGAGTGACCATCGATATCTTTCATCAACTCAAGCTTAAAATACCGGGATAATGCAAAAACTGAATTACGCTTCCATACGATTTAAATAATTCTGCAGACCGATTCAATAAATGTATCTTTTCTGTATTCGGAAATTTAAGTTAATCGGTTTCACAAATCAGAACAGTAAACAAAAACATTATTACCTTTTTCTTTTGCACTGTACATTGCCCTGTCTGCACAAATAAGGAAATCTTCCAGAGGCATATTTCCATCGGGAAATGTGGAGATTCCAATACTGACTCCGACCATGCATTGATGAGATCTAATTACCAAAGGCTTGTTAATTTTTTTAATAATACGTCGCACAATAGTCTCAATATGTTCTTTTTCATTCGTATCAGGAAGGATTACTGCAAATTCATCACCTCCAAGACGTGCAGCCACATCCATCTGCCTTATCGATGAGACCAAATCATGTGCAACTTTTTTAAGAAGCTCGTCTCCCGCATGATGACCAAATGAATCATTTATCCCTTTAAAACCATTCAGATCAAGATACAACAGTGTTGTCGATGTGCCTTTCCTTTCATCCATGTGCAGGATCTGCGATAGATGATCCATAAAGGATGCCCGGTTATATAGATGCGTTAATGCATCGTGCATGGCAAGAAAATGTATTCGTTCTTCTTTTAACTTCTTTTCCGTAATATCTTCTTTGACGGCAATATAAGAAACCGGTTTCCCCTCAATATCCAGTATCGCAGATATTGATGCACTTTCCCAGTATTCTTTGCCACTCTTTGACCGATTGGAAAACTGGCCCTTCCACTCCTTACCGGAGCAGATTGTATCCCAGAGGTTACGATAAAAATCTTTTGATTGTCTGCCGGATTTGAGTATACGAGGATTTTTTCCGAGCACCTCCTCTTCCGAATAACCTGAAACTTGAGTGAACTTAGGATTTACATATGTAATTCGACCTTTGAGGTCGGTTATCATAACGGATACAGGACTGTGGGTTATAGCCAGAGACAGGGCCTGTATTTTCTCCTGTGATTTAATTTTATCAGTGATATCCATACCATAAATATTTAAGTATGCTTTATCAATTACTGGAGCAACACAAAACAAATAGTAATGATTATTGACAAGAAGCTCAATATTATACTCTCTCTTATCCCTTAAGGCAATAGAAGCACATTCCAGTAATTCAGCCGGTAAAGATGTCTTTATCGATTTCTCCCATATCTCAATCAATTCTTTTGAAGAATTATTACTGAATAGTATCCTTCCCGTATCTGTAATTCGAAGAACAGGATTGGGATTTTGAGATGGGAACATTGCCATATCAAGGATCTTCTTTTCTGCTTCTTTTCGCTCAGTTATATCAATAATAAATACGATAAGCCGTCCGGGACCTGTAGACCAGAAACTTGTTACAACTTCTACCGACCACAGATCACCATTTTTTTTTCTATGGCGTGTTTCAAATCGATCATATCCCTCATTCAGAACTTTTAGAATGTGTTCCTTTGTCTCATCAGGATTCTCCATAGCGTCAATGTCAGAAATACTCATCTGTAAAAATTCTTCACGGGAGTAACCTGACATTTTAATATATTTATCATTTACATCAAGAAATTGTCCTTCAAGGTCCGTAACCCAGAATCCGTCTACTGATGTTTCTACTACCGCTTTGTACGTTAATTCCTGTTCAACAAGCAGTCTTTCGCTTTGTTCTCTGTCAGAAATATCTCTGGCAATGCTGAAAAAGTAGAGCCTTCCATCCTTTTCTATTTTTTTAACACTTATCTCTACAGGGATATCCTTACCCTCTCGAGTTAAATGAATGGATTCATAAACAGCAAAACCTTCATGCATAATACGATTTACAATGTCAGGAACATCTACAGTTGACCGGGGAGAATCAATTTGTGTCAACGGCATTCCCAGCAACTCTTCTTTATTATATCCCAGGCGTTTACAGGCAGCTGTATTTACATCTACAACAGCCATATTTTCATTCAGCAGAAAAAGTGCATCGTTTGCTGCTTCAAATAAAATTTGATAATCAAGCGGTCTGTCAGTGGAATTTAATTCTTTTTTCCTTTTTTTATTTTTAATTTTATTCATAATTAAAAACCAGGAATCAAAAAATTATTAAAGACAACCCATCTTTCGAATTTAACAAGCAGACCGAAATGGTTTGATCTACAATCAAAAAGAGGAGTTGTTAAATTTATTAATATCCTCTCACTGTTAAATCTCTACCAAACCTGGTTCCTGTTTAACATACATGGTTAGTATAAAGAAATGACGAAGAAGTATATTTTAACAGTACAAAAAAAATAAAATAAAGAGAGATCGAATCCTAATTTTTATATACACCATTAAATTTAAGTTAATTTAAAAATACTTACTGCTACAGAAGTAATTGAGAATGACAAATGTTTCATTTCCGGGTATACGAAAAAATACTGTATCTGATTGGATAAATCAATACATAGACAAAAATAAATAATTTTTACGAAAGCCGATTAAATAAAATCCTCGTATGATGATGGCAACAGAATTCCAAAACAGGTTCCCTCATTATGATTTTCAACAATAACTTTTCCTCCGAAACTGTCGCGAATTACCATTTTCACCATATATAGACCAATACCGGTTCCCGAAGG
>JBNKQE010000255.1:0-7424 GCA_050295715.1 Leptospirales bacterium | reverse complement strand
GTGAGCCTCATCTGCTTTTTTCACATGAAGAGCTTTTCGGTCTGCATCTGTATAAATGGCAGCAGATCTAATACCCAGTTCCCGGCAGGCTCGGGCAATTCTGACTGAAATTTCTCCGCGGTTTGCTATCAGGATCTTTTTAATCACTTTTCCATCCATTTGTATGACTGAATTAGCCTGTCAGTTTATAAATTGCTGTTTGGATAAGATTTTATCTACACCAATTACTGAAAATGGAATTTTCCGTTGAGAAATCCAGCATAAAATTTTTTGAATCTATCCGCATTTGATCTATTTCCAGATAAATAACAATCAGTATCGAAGTAAAAATGCTTTTATAACACTACGATACAAAGATTATCCATCATCTTCTTCTCTTTTTTATGATATCTCGGTTTTTCTATGTAATTATCAGGATTCAATTCCAACTTCTATGAGAGAATAAGTGTTTCAAGCAGATCCGCAGCCTCAATGAGGTTTGAGAATTGTCTCCATGCCACTGAAAAATCCTGAGTCTGTGAATACGGGGAAGGAATTGCTATAACTGTGAGACCGGCTCGCACAGCGGAAACGCATCCATTTTCTGAATCTTCCAGTGCAACAAGTCTTTTCGGATTCACTCCCATCCTGGTTGCAACAAGCGAGTAAAGTTCCGGATCTGGTTTTCCTTTTCTGACTTCATCGGCGCAGGCTTTTACTTCGAAATACTTATCAATATTGAACCTGTGCAGAGCAATATTCATTAGTTTCGAGTCGGACCCGGTTGCAAGCCCCAGTGGAACGACTCTGTACAATCTCCTCACGGATTCAACCATCCCGGGCATCGCCTTTAGCTCATTCTCAAAAAGCTCAATCATTCGATCTGTGCGCATGTCCAGAAGTTCCTCTACCGACCTGTCTATTTTAAGTTCATCACAAAAAATTTTCATTGCATCGATAGGTTTTTGTCCCATCATTTTTTGCAGAATATCTTCTGAGAATTCATGACCGAAGGATTGTGCAAGTTCATGCTGAACTCTTATATAAAGACTCTCTGAATCTATCAAGAGTCCATCCATATCGAATATTATACCATTTATTGTCATAAAATAAGGCCGTCAAATTGTGTGCTTTTTGAGACAATGAAATAACATAGATATAAGCATGCCAGACATATTCGCACTCCGCAGTATGGAGATAACAGAAGCTTGACTATTCAGACGGGAAGTGTCTCATAGGCTGATGAATGATTCACTGATGGCAATTGAGGGTCTCCAACCAGCTTCTGTCTGGGAAGCCTTCGCAAGACTGAACAGTATTCCCAGGTGCTCCGGTAATGAGAGAGCTGTGCAGGAGTTTATTCTCTCCGAGGCGAACCAATCGGGTTTTGAATGTTCTCAGGATAAAACGGGGAATGTAATTGTCAGGATCCCTGCAAGCAATGGATTCGAAGGTGCGCCCTCTGTTTGTTTGCAGGGGCATACGGATATGGTCTGTGAAAAGAATGCAGATATCAATCATGATTTTGATAAAGATCCGGTAATCCTTATCCGCGATGGGAATATTATCCGGGCGAGAAATACAACTCTTGGGGCAGATAACGGACTTGGTGTTGCATCTATGCTAGCAATAATGGCTGAAGCCGATTCCATGGAACACCCGGAACTTGAACTTCTATTTACAATTGACGAAGAGAGAGGGCTTACAGGAGCACTATCCCTTGGTAAGGACTTCATACGTTCAAAAATACTTATTAATACTGATACGGAAGAGGATGCATTTTTTATTGGATGTGCCGGCGGGGCTGATTCAATGATTGAATTGCCTGTATCTTTTCTTGAAACAGAAGGGATCGTTCTTGATATTGAAATAGATGGATTTCTCGGTGGACACTCTGGAATTGATATTCATAGAGGAAGAGGAAACGCGATTCAGGCGGTAGCATCATTTCTTGGAGAATACGCATTACTCGAATCGATTCAGATTGTATCTTTCAATGGTGGTAACAAGAGAAATGCCATTCCAAGAGAGAGCAGGGTAAGAGTTGTTGTTTCATCTACTGATGCCTGTAAGCGTTTTCTGGAAAATGCCATTGCTGTTTATAAAGAACAATTCGGAGATGTCGAAAAAAATATTCGCCTGCGAATCTCGGAAGTTCAGGTGGAAATAGTAAAAGCAATATCTCCTGAGGCTACTCTGAAACTTCTGGCAATGTTGACATCTATATACTCGGGACCTGTAAGGTTTGACAGAAATATTGCCGGGCTTGTGGAAACATCAAATAATCTTTCATCTATAAAAACCGAATCAGACAGGTTCGTTGTAGTCTGTAATACGCGCTCGTCTATTACTTCTGCTATGAGTAGTTTTCAATCTCGTATGGAGATAATTGTAAATGCTATTGGTGGAACATTGAAACGCGAAGGCAATTACCCGGGATGGAAACCTGATCCGGACTCTCCATTACTTGCAAAGGCAAAAAGTGTTTATGCAAAACTATTCAATCGTACAGTCGATGTGAAAGCTGTTCATGCAGGTCTTGAGACGGGAGTTATTGGCTCAATTTTTGATGGAATGGATATGCTATCCATAGGTCCCGATATTTTTTATCCACATAGTCCGGATGAATATGTGGACATTCCAGGTGTGGAGAGGTACTGGCTTTTGCTGCGGGCCCTTCTCGAATCAATGAGGAGATAAATGACCAAAAAATTCTCTTAACGTAAAGTCTAAAATATTTTAACGTTAAATTAATGCAAAGGGTCAGGATATTCATATTGAATTGTTACGTTACGAAGTGATTGCCCTGCTCCTCATTTTTTTTTCCTATTTTTCCATATTTATTTTCATCAAATGACTCTCAAAAATCCTAATGTGGATACCTTAATTGATATGCGGGATCTTCAATTCCTGCTGCGTTGTATTAACGCAAGTATACTATGGTGGTGAAAATAATGATATATATAGAATCTACGGATCAGGAAAGCATCAATAGTAAAGAACATGAATCAAGAGAAAGAATACTGATAGCATCTATACATCTTTTTTCGATGAAAGGTTATCATGGGGCGACAATGCGGCAGATCAGTAACGAAGCCGGTGTGTCGCCCGGTCTTGCCTATTTATATTTCAAGTCAAAAGAAGGATTGATACGTGAGATCGTCTCCGGTTGCACCGGGAATCTTCTGGAAGTAATGAAGGGTCAAAATAATAGAAGGTCCTTGCTGGAATTGTTGAAAGAAGAACTGCAGCAGCACAGGGATGCTTTTAGAATTCTTTATGGACTTCTGCTACAACCTGAATCAGTGCCCGGGCTATCTGATATTATCCTTGGAGCATATAATGATCTTCGAGAAGTCGCTACTTTGATACAGGAAAATGAGAGTGAAACATTCCCCGAAAACTGGTTTTTAACCATGGTATTCGGTGTATCATTTAAGTCTTTGATGGAGGGTGGAAAAATTATGAAGGATATAGAGTCCTTGAAAATGGACCATGTTCAATCCTTAAATCTTGCTGTAATATAATCAGATTGTAAGATTCTATTATATGTTGCAACCTGCCAGGATTCTTGCAGAAAAAGCGATCGGAGGTTATCTGTACAGTGTAAGAATAACTTATATCCGGAGTTCGCATCAGTATAAGAATATCGCTATTAAACACTCTTATACTGATGCTGGTTGATAACCGGTAGAATGTGTCCACGACCCAATGAAAACATTCACCAGCGTAGATTAATGGGAGAAACAACAATCTCTCGATTTACTGCTCACGTGAAAGACCGATCAGGTAGCGAATGACTGCCTTCTGCCCGAATCCTGTTGCCTTCTCATCTTTATCCACATCAACTCCGGCAATATCCATATGGAAATGAA
The DNA here is from genome assembly GCA_050295715.1 of Leptospirales bacterium. GTDB lineage: Bacteria > Spirochaetota > Leptospiria > Leptospirales > Leptonemataceae > JBNKQE01. Next base: position 3,570 of record JBNKQE010000255.1, on the reverse strand, counting down.
TTACATTATCCGGAGTGGGAGTCATTACAAAAGCTGCAGCTGTTTGAGTCCCTCTGGTCTTAGAGTGATTCGTGTTGATCAAATCGGCTCCGTCCAGTTTGCTTTCTATATCTTCATAATCTTCATCGGTGACGTCCAGGGTCTGGAAGGGATCCCCGGTGATTCGTGCTGCATCCAGTAATGGGGATACACCACCTGCATGATTTGTCAATAACGCTACATTATCTCCCAGGCATCTTTTTGCGGATCCGGTAAGAGTTGCGATTGTAATAATTTGTTCGGGGCCCTCTTTCAGTGCTTCGAAAACAGCATCAATAAGAGTGAGTCTTCCTTCTGCATCCGTATGCCTTACCTCGATTTTTTTACCGCAGGAAGATGCTATGATAGAGTCGGGGAGAAGCGCATCAGAGTCAATTTTGTTCGGAGTTGCAGCCAGATAGGCATGGAATTCAATATTCTGAATTTTCAGCTTGCTGAGAGCCTGCATTGTAGCGAGAACCTGGGCACCACCTGTCATATCACCTTTCATAGTATTCATGAATTCGGACGGTTTCACCTGATACCCTCCGGTATCAAATATCACACTTTTTCCGACAAGGGCGATTTTTTTAACAGGGGTAGATCCCGGCGTAATGTATTTTAGATGAATAAACTTCGGAGGATCTGATGCAAGTGCGCCTCTGGCGACCGAATAGAAAGATGGCATGTTATTTTTTATCCATGCAACATCATCGATGACGGTAACTTCCATTCCTTCAATGCTTTCCAGGGATTTTGCAGCATTAACCATCGTCATAGTATTTTTCAGATTTGACGGCATGTTAACAAGATCTTTGGAATAACTGCAGGCTTCTCCCATTATCGCAGCCTCTTCAATCACATGAGGAAGGGATGGTTCAATGTCTTTCATATTGATCATCGCCCTGTTAATTGTCGATTCGGGCTTATCGCCTGTAAACTCAAGAGATTTGTATAAAGCGCTGTGAAGTGCATCGCTAAAAGATATAATGGAAGATTCGACAATCTTCGGTTTATGTAATGCAGACAGGGGCAGCTGGAATGTTATGCTTTCTGCGCCATCCAGTTTTATTACACTTTCAAGAGCAATAAGAATGGACTCACTGATTTTCTTTCCGTTCCACTTCTTCGAATGACCGAGTCCGACTAATACAGTTCTTCTCGCCTGGATTGAATCACCTGGTTCTTTTCTAAAAACAATGCTGCTCTTCAGTTTTGCAGTGAATGAATCTTCTTTGAGTGAATTGTATAGTCTTCCCTGAAATGCTTTGTTCAATGATTCAGGAATATCTTCTCCGGAGCAGGTTTCAGGATTGGATTTCTCTTCCTGAAATACACCGATTACAAGTATATCAGTACTGATTTCATGACAATCTTGTGATGATTCAATAAACTCAATTTTCGGTGTTGGCATATAAATAAACTCCCGTGTATTTGTTCATTCAATAATTTTGATTTAGCCGGCAACGGGGTTAAGTCAAAATTAATTAACCTGATATGCGGGAAGACCTTAAATCGCTTCCGTCAGATTTAGAGTAACATCGGATCAATGCAGGTCCTGCATTTCAACAAGTTTTAATGAATAGTGAAATACTGTCTGGTGTAACAGAGGAAATGAAATCGGTGTCCATTGATTTATAAGTTTAAAATCAATTTCTGGATTTAGGACATTACACCTGAAACACATCAACCATTTTAAGCATGTACTCAGACCAGCTCTTGAGATTTGTTGCAAGTTGTGAGAGCTGTCTGGCATTATTGGATACAGACTGGGCTCCCTGAGAGAGATCGGCCATTGTTCTTTCAATCTCTCCGGCTGCTCTTTTTTGTTCTGTGACACTGGCGATAATCTGGGTAAATACCATATTCATAGTATCAGAACTTTCTGAAATACTTACTGTATTATCAGCCTGCTGCTTGAACATATCTGTGATCTGATCGGTATGGGAACCGATCTGTTGAATATCGTTGATGATCTCTTTGAGGGTTTCAGCAACAATATTAACCTGAGATGCCCCATTGCGGACTGCTTCCATAGTCTGCTCAATAAGGGTTTTAACCTCTTTAACAGAATTGATTGTTTGATCGGCGAGCTTTGATATCTCTTCGGCAACAACGGCAAATCCTCTGCCTGATTCACCAGCCCTTGCTGCTTCTATGGATGCATTCAAAGATAAGAGGTTTGTCTGATCGGAAATACCGGTGATCATTGCTGTAAATTCAGTGATCTTATTAGTACTCTCTTCAATTTTTTGCATGGCACTTGTTGCCAGGTTGATCTGGACACCCGATCCTGAAGCCTTTCCCGTAGTACCTTTGGCCAGGCTGTCAAGCTGAGACATTGTACTCGTAACCTGTTCTGCAATCTGGCTGAGATGTTTAAGATTATTATTAATCTCTTCCATTGAATTGGCGGAGCTTTCCATTGAGTGGCCGATTTCTTCCGTGGAAGCGGTTATCTCTTCAATTGCAGAAGATGCCTGTTGAACAGCATCTGCCTGTATCTCGGCTGTTCTCGTGAAATCCTCCGAAGCTCCGGAAAGTTCAACAGCAGATTCTGCAGTCTGCTTGGCTGTATCGTAGATACCAATAATCATCTGCGAGAGATTCGTAGACATAGTGTTGATAGTGGATAGAAAGTGAGCCATCTCGTCTTCGCCCTGAATTTTCGCTTTCTTGGTAAAATTCCCCGTGGACATCGCCTCTGTAAGTTCAATTGCGCTCTGAATCGGTTTGTTGATGGATAGGGCGATTAAAAGAGCAAATAGTAAAGCAATCGTTCCGATGCTGCCGCTCAGTACAAAAAGTGTTTGTATATCGGCAAATATGGACCTCTCCTGTTCCTGAAGCAGATAACGGGATAAGTCCTGAATTGTAGACTGAAATCTATAAATCGATTCGACAGTCTTTGTAGACTGTAAATAGAGACTCTGGTCAGCCGATAATGATCCTGTATTGACAACCATTTCAATACTTTTATTGAAGGCTGTTATGGATTGGTATGCTTTGTCTCTGGACGGCTTAATGATTGCCGCGTGACTTGTATCGATCTGTTTGATAGCATAGAGAGTGTCATTTAAGTGACTCAACATGTAGTCCTGTTCTGTCCGCAATACTTTGAGGTTCTCTATGTCACTGGCGCTCATGTTGCCGCGAGATTGGATCTGACCTGCCAGGTGTCCCATTTTTCCGTATGACTCTGCAAGGTCAGGCAGGTTTTCCATTCCTGCAATCAGTAAATAGTATGTGGAACTTGAAGAATCGAGAAATATTCCGCTTGATATCGCAATATTTTTCATCAACTTTCTAATCTTGTCCAGGTTGTCGGAGTGGGCGTTATAATTCTTTTTTTCGCGTTTAAATTCAGTTTCCACAGTCTTTGATAAATTTGATTTAATCGAAGACCACTGATCGGATGTTCCTGTAAATTCGCTTCCGTACTCTGTATTTAGATGATCAATATTTTCAATCATGGACAGAATACTTTTTTCTGTTTTATCCAGTTTTTCAACCAGGTCCTTCGTGTCCGTTCCCAGTATACGAGCAGTGCTA
>JBNKQE010000254.1:0-7446 GCA_050295715.1 Leptospirales bacterium | reverse complement strand
CACATATTAGCCAGGTCGATCATTCTACCGCTGGTGGTATTTTCATTCGGAAATTACTGCCTGGTGGCATGGGGGAATTACTGGCTTTTCCTATTATCTGTCATCATACCGGGTTACAAAACCTACAGGATATGCTCCATCGTTTGTCGCAGGTCGAGCTTCTTTCAAAGCTGGAAGAAGGTCTGAATTTATCGGATACTTTTTCAGCATTTGAAGAGAGAATCGAAGAACTGAAAGGCTTGCGACTTTTTTCATATGAACCAACTCTCTTTATAAGAATGCTTTTCTCAGCACTGGTTGATGCGGATTCTCTGGATACGGAAGCTTTTATGAATCCAAAAAAAGCGGAAATTCGTGAAGTCACAATTAAGAAAACACAGAATGATCCATCCTTAGAAATTCTTAAACGGATGCGTACAGAGCTACAAACTTTCCTCCGTAAAATGGAAACAAACGCCCCTGACACCTCTGTGAATCGAATTCGACAGAACATAAAACAGGATGTTATTTCCAGAGCAAATCTTGAGCCAGGATTCTTTTCTCTTACCGTTCCGACGGGAGGGGGTAAAACTCTGACCTCGCTTGCATTTGCTCTGGAACATGCTCAGATTCATCAAAAACGGCGTATACTGTATGTTATTCCTTTTACAACCATCATTGAACAGACAGCAGATGTTTTTCGGAAAGCTCTTGGTAATACTGCAGAATTTATTCTGGAACACCACTCCAATCTTGAGCCAGAAAAAGAAACAGCTAAAACTCTTCTTCTTTCTGAGAACTGGGATGCACCATTAATTGTAACTACGAACGTTCAATTTTATGAATCCCTCTTTGCCAGTAAAAGAAGCCGGGCCAGAAAAATTCATAATATAGCGAATAGTGTAATTATACTGGATGAATGCCAGACCATTCCTCCTGATTTTGTGAATCCTATCTTATCACTTCTGAAAGAACTTGTAAAAAATTATGGAGTAACGGTAATCTTTTGCTCTGCAACTCCCATTGCTTTTCGCCCGGTTCAAACAAAAAATCTTCATTTTGAGGGAGTGGAAGAGGTTCGAGAGCTGGTCGCAGATCCCGAAGAATTGGCCGAAGAATTGAAGCGATTTGAACTGGAACTTCCCGTGGACTGGAAAGTTCGCACTTCTCTCTCAGAAATTGCTGAACGAGTGAATGATGAATCGCAAGCTCTTGTGATTGTGAATCGAAAAGCTGATGCGCGCGAAATCTATAACGATCTGGAAGAACCGAAAGCCCATCTTTCCACCTGGATGTGTCCGGTTCACAGGAAATCCGTACTCGATCAGGTGAAAAGCACCCTGAAAAATAAGGAATCCATCCGGCTTGTCAGTACACAGCTGATTGAAGCGGGAGTTGATATCGATTTCCCGGTTGTATTTCGTTCCGCCTCAGGGCTCGACAGTATTCTACAGGCCGGGGGGCGATGCAATCGGGACGGGCGTATGGAAAAACCGGGCAGAGTTATCGTATTTCAACCTGAAAAACCATCACCACCAGGCTATCTTCGTAGCATAGAAGAGGTAGGCAAGATGGTTCTGCAGGATTCAGAAAGTAAAATAAATCCCGCAATTGTAGAAAGTTATTTTGAAAAACTTTTCTGGAAACGTGGGGGAAAAGATGGCGGGGATCTGGACCGATTCAAAATCAAAGAAAAATTACAGAAGGTTCAATTTGCTGATGTAGCCGCCCTTGTGAAACTCATTCCAGAAGAACAAATCCCGGTTCTTGTTCCTTATGGAGAAGGCAAAGACCTTATAAAAGTCATTCGGAATATTACGCCGGATGAATTGAATCGTCCGTTGCTTCGGAAAATTCAACAGTATTCGGTTTCTCTGCCACTTGCGGTATTCGAAAAATTTCGGAATGCTGGGTCGATTGAAACCTTGCACAATTACATTCATATTTTAATAAATGATGATCTCTACAATAACGAGTCCGGGCTATTCACAGATGATCCGGCTGAACACAATGCGGAAAATCTAATCTTTTAGGAGACACTATGGAAAAGTCGAAAATGTTTAAGATCAAGGTCTGGGGTGAGAATGCCTGTTTTACCAGGCCAGAAATGAAAGTCGAAAGGGTTTCCTATGACGTAATGACCCCCTCAGCGGCACGAGGAATCCTTGAAGCTATCCTGTGGAAACCGGCAATTTCCTGGAAAATTGACCGGATCGATATCTTAAAAGAAATTCGCTGGCAATCGGTTCGCCGAAACGAGGTGGGAAGTAAAATTCCGCTGAACAATGTAACATCGGCCATGAACAAAGGTTCTGGGGCACTTGCTATTTTTATTGAGGACGACAGGCAACAAAGGGCAGGGCTTTTCTTAAAAGATGTGGCCTATGTGATTCATGCACACTTTGTCTTTACTGAAAAAAAAGGACCCTCGGATAACCGTGCAAAGTTTGAAGAGATGTTTGAGCGAAGACTGAAAAAAGGGCAATGCCATCACTTTCCCGTTCTCGGTAATCGCGAATTTCCAGCTTATTTTGAGCCAGCGACAGGCGATGAAACACCCTGTAAGGAACTTTCGAAAGATCTCGGTTATATGCTTTATGATCTTGAATTTGGAGAGAAGCAATCAGATGCAGAAGATTATGAGAATGTTCGCCCCCTCTTCTTTCGTGCAGAGGTAAAGCACGGTGTTCTGAAAATCCCTGATCGATCAGGACCGGAGGTTGTGGGATGATTTTGCAAAGACTCCATCAATACTACGAAAGAAAAAATGAAGAGGGCGATATCGCACCGCCGGGATTTGAATATCGTGAAATTGCTTATCTTGTAATAATAAATGAGGAAGGCAAATTTTTAAGATTTGAAAGTCAATATTTGGATGAGAAAAAGAAACGCTCACGAGTATTTCTTGTTCCAAAATCGGTTGAAAGAAGTAGTAACGAGAATCCGAACTTATTATGGGATAATGCCAAATATATAATCAAGGATACGAAAAAACAGGATCTATTTTATTGGAAACTTGAGCAGTTTAATCCCGATTTGCAGGATCCTACAATTGTAGGTCTGTGTAATCATTATAAAGTTAATAGTGATGGGTGGGGGAAAGACTCATTATTTAGTGAAATTTGTTCGGCAAAAATGGAGCCTTCTTTAACATTCAAGGTAGATAAAGATTCTGATATCCTGAGTATGCGAGAAAATATATTCAAGTCTCGATTGAAGAATCCTTATGATTTCGATGAACAATTCGATAAAAAAGAAATAAATATAGAACAAACTTGTAGCATTACCGGTGAGATTCTACCAATCGCAAAAATTCACCCAACAATTACTGGAGTAAAGGAAACAAATCAAAATCGTGGAAATATAGTGTCTTTCAATAAAGATAAATCAGCTTACGATTCTTTTGGGAAGTTGCAGGGATATAACGCACCTATATCCAAAAAAGCAGCTTTTGCCTATACCACAGCCCTCAACACACTCCTGTCGGCGGATCGTCATCAGCGAATCTACATTGGCGATACGACTATTGTCTTCTGGTCGGAAAAGAAAAACGATCTGGAGGAAGGGGGATTTCTCTCTGTATTTAACGAGCCAGAATACGAGAAGGGGAAACAGCAGGAAGCAGAACTCCAGAGGCTGGATTCTCTAAAGTATATCATTGAATCTCCAAAATCAGGAAAGTCACCCCTGCATACGGACACTTCAGGATTTTATGTTCTGGGGCTTGGCCCCAACAGTGCACGTATCTCGATTCGTTTCTGGTATGAAGGGGATGTGGGACGAACCGTCCAGAATCTCAGTACATATTTTGAGGATTTAAGAATAGTCGCTCCAGCTTATGAGAGCGGTTTTCTCTCTCTTAAGCGATTGGTCAAAAGTACAGCGGTTCGCGAAGATGATAAGAACATACTTCCAGAGCTAACTCTCAGGCTTTTTCAGGCCATCTTGAAGGGGGAGAGCTTTCCTCGCATTGTTCTTGAGAGGACCATTTCAAGAATAAAAGCCGACCATTCGGATTTCGCAGAGCGGAATCTATTTCCACGAATTTCATTAATCAAAGCATATTTGAACCGGCGGGCTCGTTTTGAACAAAACCCCGGATTTCAGGAGGTAAGCGTCGAAATGGACGAAACAAATACAAATACAGGATACAATCTGGGACGATTTTTTGCCGTTCTGGAAAGGGCTCAGGAAGTTGCAAATCCGGGAATCAATACAACGATTCGGGATCGCTACTTCTCTTCCGCATGTTCAAGGCCGGGCACGGTTTTTCCCGTGCTTGTCAATCTGGGGATGCATCATGTTGCAAAAGCTGGTGGAGGACTTGAGGTCTATTTTGAAAAACTAAAGGGAGAAATAATGACAAACATCAATAAATTCCCACTCACTCTCAAACTGGAAGATCAGGGTCAATTCGCCATAGGCTACTACCATCAAAGACAGGAATTTTTCAAGAAAAAAGAAGGAGCAAATCAATGAGCCACATTTCCAATCGATATGAGTTTGTGTATCTATTTGATGTAAAGGACGGCAATCCAAATGGCGACCCGGATGCGGGTAATATGCCGCGCATCGATTCTGAAACAGGGCATGGCCTTGTTACCGATGTTAGTATGAAGCGCAAGGTTCGGAATTTTGTTGGGATGACAAAGAAATTCTCGCCCCCTTATGATATTTATATCAAAGAAAAGGCCGTTTTGATCGAATCCCATGAAAAAGCTTATGAAGCTCTGGGAGTAGATCTCTCAAAAGATGAAAAGAAACGGAAAGGAGGCGATAAGGTCCCGGAAGCCAGAGCGTGGATGTGCCAGAACTTTTATGATGTCAGGACCTTTGGAGCTGTCATGGCGCTTAAAGTAAATGCCGGTGTAGTCAAAGGTCCTATTCAACTCTCTTTTGCCAGAAGTGTTGATCCGGTTCTTCAATTTGAGCACAGTATTACTCGTATGGCTGTAGCTACGAAAGAAGAAGCTGAATCACAAAGTGGCGACAACCGCACAATGGGAAAAAAACATTCGGTTCCCTATGGCCTCTATCGTGCCCATGGATTTATCTCCGCTTATTTTGCAGAGGATACCGGTTTTTCAGAGGACGATCTTCAGCTATTCTGGAGTTCCCTTATAAACATGTATGATCACGATCGATCCGCAGCACGGGGTGAGATGAATGCTCGTAAGCTTTATGTATTCAAACACATCGGAGACGGAGAAGCTTCAAAACTTGGAACCACTCCCGCACATAAGTTATTCGACCTGATTTCAATAAATCGAAAGGATACAGAAACGCCGCCACGCTCCTTCAATGATTATGAGGTCCAGGTAAACATGGATACTTTGAATGGTGAGCTGAAAGACAAAATCGAATTTTCAAGCATGATCTAAAATCAAATCTCCCGGCCTTTATGGCCGGGGGATCCCTGCTTAGTATGGAGGAAACATCATGGAATGGACCGACGACCAGCTGATCCCAATTTCTGCGATAAGCCATCACCTCTACTGCCCTCGCCAGAATGCCCTGATCCATGTGGAGGGTATCTTTCTGGATAACGAACTCACGACAGCCGGAAATATCGGGCATGAGTTTGTGGATGAAGAAAAATCGATAAATGATCATGGACTACTCAAAGAGACCAGTCTTCGGGTTTATTCTGATGAACTTGGAATTACGGGGATTGCAGATATTGTTGAATTTCCAGAAAACCTGTCTCCATTTCCAATAGATTATAAGCACGGAAAAATAGCCGAATGGGGAAACCAGGAGGCCCAGCTCTGTGCCATTGCATTATGCCTGGAAGAGATGCTGGATACCTCGGTGCCTGCCGGAGCAATCTACCATATTCATTCAAAGAAACGGCATGAAGTGAATTTTACAGAATCGCTTCGAAACAAAACAAAGTATTGTATTGCAGATATTCGAACAATCCTGGTAAATCGAATCCTTCCTCCTGTTACAGAGAACATGAAGCTTTGTAAACGCTGCAGTCTGTCAGCCTACTGTCTTCCCGGGTTGAAAGAAGTGGGATCATTTCATAAGATTTTTATTGAAGGTGATGACAATGTCTGAAATAAAACAAAATATTCTTTATATTACCCGTGACAGAATCTACTTACATCACGATCATGAAGTTCTGAAAGTAAGGGAAGATGGTAAAGATATCCTAAGTATTCCACTGCATCATTTAGAGGGCATTACCTTTTTCAGTTATTCAAGTATCAGTCCTTCCCTTTTACACCACTGCCTTGAAAAAGGGATATTCGTTTCTTTTTTAACGCCCCGGGGTAAGTTCCTGGGAAGACTGGAAGGATCTCGTTCCGGAAATGTTCTCCTTCGAAAAGAACAATTCAAAAAATCAGAAGATCCGGATTTCAGAGCAGGCGTGGCCAGGTATTTGATTGCGGGAAAGTTGCAGAATTCTCGATCGAATCTATTAAGGTCGGGAAGAGAAAGTAAGAATGAAGAAGATGCAAAACTATTAAAGGAAGCATCGGATCATTTACAATATTCAATAAAAAAGCTTGAATTTCAAAATGAGACGGCGAGTATTCGAGGTTATGAAGGAGAGGGTGCAAAAACGTATTTCTCTGTTTTTGATAAAATGATCATCCAGCAGAAAGAGGATTTCAACTTTTTACGAAGAACCAAACGTCCTCCTCGCAGTCGAACCAATGCGCTTCTTTCCTTCATATATGCCCTGCTAACAAACGATTGTGTTTCCGCCTGCCAGGCGACCGGTCTTGATCCCTTTGTTGGTTTTTTACATGATGAAAGGTCAGGTCGTCCATCGCTGGCACTGGATTTAATGGAAGAATTCAGACCATTTGCAGATCGTTTCGTATTATCTCTTATTAATCGAAAGCAGATCCAGGCAAAGGATATAAAAGAAAAACCAGGCTCTGTTTATCAATTAGAGGATGGAGCACGAAAGTACGTTATTGCAGCATACCAGGAGCGGAAGAAAGCAGAGATCTTTCATCATACTCTGGATCAGAATTCAACGATTGGCGAACTGCCTTTTTTACAGGCAAGAATTCTCGCGCGGCACATTCGGGGAGATTTAGAAAACTACATTCCTTACCTGTGGAAATAATATGTTTATTCTTGTTTGTTACGATGTTGAAACGGTTACACTTTCGGGTCGGCGCAGACTTCGTAACGTTGCTAAAACCTGCGAAAGTCATGGGCAGAGGGCTCAGAAATCTGTTTTTGAATGCCGAATGGATCAATCCCTTTATCTGAAATTTGAATCAAAATTACTTCGGATCATTGATCAAGAAGCAGATAGTCTCCGGATTTATTTTCTGGATGAAGATTCTACAAAAAAGATTAAACAATTTGGAAAATCAAATCTCATTGACTTTGAAAAACCCCTTATATTATAGGATATATATTCCGCGAACCATTGTCTCCTTGAAAAAACGGGGAGGTTCGCGGGGGCGTTTTTTCAGGAGAAAACCGGCTTTTATGAAA
>JBNKQE010000253.1:0-7504 GCA_050295715.1 Leptospirales bacterium | reverse complement strand
AGATTTCACATAGGGATTGTCTTCGGAACCACTGCTTGTATTTACGCTCATAGTGTTCGTTGAACTTCTGATCGGACTGGTATATGCCGCATCTGAATAATAAACACATTCATAGGTTGTACCGTTCACTGCATTCAAGTATTCGGTCAGAGCATTTGCCCATATAATGGAATCTCTCCAGTTAACTCCAGTAACTGGATGCTGAATGGTATCACCACTTCCATCACCTTTGTTACCTGCATTGGCAAAAGAGTACAAAGGTCCTCCGTCTATTCGATTACCTGCTACACTGGTTGTAGCCCATGAATATACCGCTGTCCAGAGTTCATATGTTACTTCGGTCTCACCTATCCAGTAATCATTTGCCACGGTATCGGTGCTGGTATCGGAAACTCCTGTATAAAAGGTACGTCCAGGGACATATTTCAAATTGAAAATAACTGTTCCATCTGTAAATGTATCTGTTTTCCCTGCGTCGGGATCAGTATATGTAGTAGTGGTGCCTGGATCGGTGCCATCAACCGGATTACCACCAGTAGTCGAATCGGCGCTGCTCCCACCCAGTAATGCCAACGCCTCCGGTCCCGGTTCATCTTTATTCGTGCTGCAGGAAACAAGAATGAGCGAGGTAAGAATTACCCCTGCAAATATTAATTTACTTTTACATGGATTACCATAACGTATCATAATACATATCGGTTAACGATATTTTTTTTTAACCTGTCAATGATTATTTTCCGTATATCCAGTAACGCTGGCATTTATAAGTTAAAGGAAAAGGAGGGAATATCCAGCGTTTGACTCCTTTAATATGCACTTGAAACGTTACATCCAGGTCTGATTCGGCTCTTAAGTGAACTTACTTTGGCTCTAATGTGAACGCAAAAGATCCAAAGTAGACCCGCCTCTCAGCTTTTTTATCCATATTCTTTCAGCTTTTAGTTTTGTTGTTACAGGAAAGTTCCCAGTATTCAGTGACTCTGGATATCGGAAAAATCCTGTAAAACTACGAAAATCTGCAACGCTCTCAAACACCTGTTCCAGGGCAGCCCAAAAAGATAAATCAGGTAAGAAAATCCCGCAAAATGGCCAAGCAGAAGGATAGTCATTGAGTATTGAAGGTAGCGCCATCAATGAATTCTTTTTAGAACGATCGCCTTTCCATTGTGGTCGCCAGTAAAGGTGTTATGTGAGTTATAGAGGTTTTCAAGGTTTTGATCCTCCAGTCGAATGAAGGATCCCGATTGGATCAATTTATTTGCAAAATCCTGTTTTGCCTCTTCGAAGGAGACATAGTTATGATGGATCCATGCAAAAAGGGTGAAGCTTTCCCTGCTGAAGGATCCCGAAAAAATGAAGGCTCCATTCCAGTTCTGGGGTCCAAAGAATCGGCCGTGATTGTTTTTTTCCCAGGCCGGTGCATTCGAGAAGGCCATTCTATATTCCTGTGGAATCTGTGAATAATTTCTGTCATGAATTCTGGCCATGTAACCGGAGGAGTGACCAAAACGCTTTTTGTACCCAGCTGAGCGGTTGGCCCGCTCCAGAGATTGAATCGCTTCGGTGCTGGATTTTGAAATTCCATCGATCAGAATGATGTTGATGGGTTCGAGCAGGATGTGGCCATCCACCTTCTTTCCAAGCCAGGTTGCCGGATTTCCGTTACGATCCAGAACAAACTTGCCAAATTCGGGAAGTGGCGCCGGTTGAATGATCTCCTTATTCTCGTGTTCTATAAAGCCCGGGAAGGCCCCACGGGATAAAAGAAAAACCAGTCCTACAAAAAGGAGCCGAATCTGTGTTTTAGAAAAATGTGGCATAAAGGCTGCTAACGTAGCATTTCATGCTCAATGTTTCAACTTTTTTTTTAACGTTTCACGCGATACATTTCGTCATCAGCCCTGGAAATGAGCTCATCAGAGTTCAACGGTTGAGAAGGTGTACAGGTTGAAAACCCAGGACTGAAACTTATATGATAAGGTTTATTGGAATGTGAATTGAATGCTTCCACATGAACTGCAATCCTTTTGTAAACTGCAGTTATTTGTCCTGCATTGCATTCAGGAAGAATCAGAAGGAATTCATCTCCACCCAGACGACAAATCAAATCGGAGTCCCGTAATGCACGGGACAGGACAGCGCTGGATTCTTTGAGTAGATCATCCCCCATTTCATGACCGTGCCGATCATTAACATCCTTGAGTCCATCAACATCAACAAAACAAACAGAAAGGGCCTTTCCCTGTCGCCTGGCCAGTTTAATTTGCTTATCGAGATAAGCAATTCCAGATCATCTGTTCGCAATATCTGTCAGGAAATCTCTGGATGCAAGGTTTTCCAGTTCTTTGTCGATTCTCTTTTTCTCGGTAATATCAACCTGAAATACACCCTCACGGGATATAATGCCAGATTATAGGAAGTCAGATGCCCTTTAAATTTGGTTTATTAAAGACTTTCATCATCTCGGAAACGAACCGTTATTTATGTCTAAACACGTTCCATTGATATACTCCGATGATTCAGTTGCCAGCCAAACGATTGTTTTTGCAACCTCTTCAGGCTTTGCAAACCGTTTGGTGATGACTGTTTTCAAAAATGCTTCGCGCCTCTGCAATGGGATGACATTGAGCATATCGGTTTCAACAGGACTCGCCGCAACCGCATTAATAACAATCTTTCCATCAAATATTTTTGAAAAGCTTTTTGTAGCGTTAATCAGGCCTGCTTTCGTAATGCCGTACCAGATGTCCGGATGTCCAATTTGCCCTGCGATTGATGCATTGTTGACGATGCGTCCACTCCCGTCTTCTGGCATGCTTTTAGCAACTTCCTCGATCAGTTTAACCGGGGATTCAAGGTTGAGTTTCAGCATCGTTTGAATTTTATCATTCGGATAATCATTATATGGTAAGGCGAACATAACGCCTGCATTATTAACCAATACATCAATAGGACCAAATGTGGATACCAACTCGGGTATATCATCTATTCTTGTTAAATCAAAAGCTATAGTTTTTAGCAATGGATGATTTGCGAACTCAAAATCTTGAAAGTCTCTGGCAACAACAATGATGTTATAATCCAAATTTATAAATTCTCTTGTAACTTCTAAACCTATACCTTTGTTGCCACCTGTTATTAATACTGTTTTTTTCAATATATTCACTTCTTTTATTTTATTGTTTCAAGGAAGTTCTCGATATTCAGTAAATCCGGATACCGGAATATCCAGTAAAAAAGACTGTTAACTTCCCCGAAATTATCCCGCACAGGAAATAATACCAGATTATTGTATGCTAATTACCATTTCCGGACTCAGATACCCCTGAATTTAGCGCAGACCGTTCTAATGGCATGGTAAGGTCTGTTACACGGTGGGCAAGTATTAAATGAATTGATTTTCTGATATCAAAAGCGGTCAAGTAATCATGGACCTCGAACAGGTCTGAAATAGCCATAATGAAGAGAGCAAAGTTATTTCTAATTTTTCGAAATACTCTACCTGCCTGATACGAAAAGGCAACGGTGAAATTCATCTCTGCCCACATACATATCTATAAATCACGGGCGTGAAATTTTGAAATGACACTCGTCATTTTGACCGAATACCGGTGTCATTTTTTCATATGACACATGGAACGGGAGCAAGTGAAACGTGTCAATGATTCCAATGACGGGCGTCGTTGTGATACATGACGGGTGTAAAAAATGTGAATGACAGGCGTCATTGACTCGGGTATCGGGTGTCAAAACTAACTTTATCGGGCGTCAAAATGGAAAATGACGAGTGCCATAGTTGACTGATATTGTGTGCTTTATAGTATTTCTAAGACAAGAAAGAATTGAAAGTATTCGAAGTCACCGTATACTTGAACGAACAGACAACAATCCTTCGTCACGGCGTATATTTTTCGAAGTGAATTCTTATTCGCGAAAAGATCTATTCAAACACCTTTTGCTGAGGAGATTTTCATTGACAAAGTATATATCCATGTATATACTCATATACAAGGATAGTAAAATGAAAAGTGCAAAAATATTCCAAAACGGACATAGTCAGGCCGTGAGACTTCCGAAAGAATATCAGTTCTCGGGAAATGATGTTTTAATTCAGAAAGTAGGAGATGCAGTTATACTATTGCCTCACGATAAATCCTGGGAAGTTTTCCTGCACGGATTGAATGATTTTACGGAAGACTTTATGAATGAAGAAAGAGATCAAGGGCTAGATCAGATCAGAGAATCTTTCTAAATGTACTTACTTGATACAAATATATGTATATATATAATCAAACGCAAGCCTCCGGAAGTTCTGCAGATTTTAAAAACCAAGTCTAATGGTGATATATATATTTCATCCATTACTGTAGCAGAACTGGAATATGGAGTTGCCAGGAGTAATTTTCCACAGAAAAATAAAATAGCACTTATTGAATTTTTATCAATCTTCAACATTTTGCCATTTGATGACAATGATGCTTTAGAATTTGGCCTGATTAAGGCAGAAATGAGCAAACAGGGTAATCTCATTGGACCTATGGATATCTTGATTGCTTCTCAGGCAAAAGCCAGGGACCTTATACTTGTTACAAACAATCTAAGGGAATTTGAAAGAATAAACAGCATTCGAATTGAAAATTGGGTGAACAAATGAAGCGCAACCGGAGCTAACTGATATGATTATCTGCGGCGCGGAGTCAGTTCTTTAACCTTCTCCATCGCTCGCTCTATTGATTTCGCCGATATCATCATTGATCCCGGAAAGATCATCACACTAGGAAGGCGAAGGATTCGTTTGTCATCTATTCGTCGTCTTACCTGTTCAGTAAGTCGGTCGTGGTTGATCCTATCGAAGAATTTCGATAGGTCAATATCCACTACGTGTTCCTTTCCGTGTAACAACTGGATTTTTACCGGCTCGCTACAACCCATGCCGGGCATACCGCTGCGGCGAGACACTTCGGACCCGCCCTGGCTGACAGGGAAGTCGGCAAACCTGGCAAGGTGCCATATTCAGCCCGGGAGTCTGCAGATTGTGACTGAATAACAATACAACCAGTATACAAAGCTGAAAACTCCTGGAGCAGTTATCCCCCTCCATCCTCCAGCGAACGAATGATAGCCTCTCAAGCGCGGCAGCCGTAAAAAGGATAGTATTACTGGAGCTGTTGGAGTTTGAAGCCTCGAGCTGAGCCTGGCTCACCGAAGAGCTGGAAAACTTCAACAGCTCCAGCCACTGTATACAAATCAGGGCTGCCAGCGTAGAGAGGGTGTCATGAAGTGAGCATGGTAAATTGGTCACCCCATTCGGTGCGATCAACTTCAGACAATCCGGTCATTAACCAAAATGTGGAAATTTCTCAGCATTCAGTAGAGTTGGAGTCAGAAAGCCCCCTTATATTATTGAATATCTTCGCACTCTTTGCAAACTGTCCTCACCATTGTATCCATATATTTTTGTGATTCTTCGTAGATTTGCATATGGGCAGAGTCTTCGAACCAGATCCACTTTTTCAAGGGTGCCCGAAGCCTATCAAAATATTCTTCCGCCAGAACGAAAGGGGTCTGGTAATCATATCTGCCAGTAAGGACATAAAGGGGAACGCGAATTTCAGGGACCTCTTTAAAAAGATCCACTTTATTATAAACAGGCATAAAAGCATCCAGGGTAAAAAAGATCCCGCGAATATATCGAACGCTATCCCAGAGAGAATATTCATCGGCGAATATCATTTCATTCATATAGGAAGTTAGCTGCTCCGGGTCGTGGGCCGCTCCCCCATACTCCCCGAGGATCTTTCTTTGTTCCACCAATCCATCCCGTCCTCCGGTGTAATAGCCGTTTACCGGTGGTCCGATTTCGCTTAGAGTTTCCAGGGTATCTTCATCGTTGGCTTCCTTTGCCCGGTCCATCAAATAGCGAAAAGAAATCTCTTCCTGACGGATCGTGTTGACCAGGAGACCGGTAGCGACAAAGGCATGGTAATCCTCCGGCTATCTGGCAACTGTATGGATTCCCAGATAGCTACCCCAGGAGTGACCCACCAGATAGATCTTCTTTTTTTGAAACCTTTTTTTAGATACACGGTGATTTCATGGGTGTCCTGGATCATCTGCTCCAGGTTCAGGGAGCTGGCAGACTTTGTGGAAGCGTAAGATTTTCCCGAACCCCTCTGCTCCCAGAGAACCACCGTGAAGAATTTCTCAAGATCTTCATGGTATTTGCGCACCATACCTGTTTCAGGACTGCCCGGTCCACCGTGAAGAAACAGCAGAACCGGATTTTCGGTATCTTCGCCGCGGATCAGCATAAACTGTTTTTGGCCGCCGATAGGGACGTACTCCATAGTTGAAATGCTTCCAGAAACTATGTTCCCCTCCTGATCCAGAATCGGGTCCGTACCAGCGCACCCTGTATATAAAGCCAGGACTGACAGAAAAATAAAATAGAAAATATTTTTACTAATAGCTGAAAAATCAGAGTTCATATCTAAAGGTACTCCTGCCGTGAAATTAATGGAATCCGTTAGAGATCCGTTTCAGTTTTTTTATTGTTTCAGGAATGATCTCTGCATTCAGAAGAGTTGGAATCCTAAACAGACCTGATAATGTCACAGAAAACGGTATCATTAAAGCTCTCGAAGAGAATTAATACAGAGTTACAGGAATTACCGAATCATTCTGGAGTCAGAAAGCCCCTTTAATTTCGCGCGGCCCAGTCTAAGAGCATGGTATGGTCCTGAAGCACTGATTTACAAGAAAAAAAGGAGTTGAAATGTTGGGAAAATTAATCGGAAATCTCTGGCTGCCCTCTCTTCTCCTGTTAACCTATTAAAAAGACTTCATCTGCAGCGACACGAAAATAAATACCGGCTACATCAGTGCAGAGCACAATCACGAAAATGAATTAAATAAAACCAGGATAATCAAAATTATATTATAAACCGGTTGCATGGGTAAGAATATCTTTTCCTTTTGCGATTAAATTACATCTCTTATCATCGCATTCACCAATTACCATCACGGATAATATACAATTTTTAGAAAATATACATTGAGTTAATAATATCAACTGCCTGGTATCCCATTCAGAAAATTTAAATACAAGACTTCCCTTTTTTATCTTGCTATTTAATACTCTATCCAACCAGGAACATTTTCCTATTTCCAGGTTCCCATTATCAGAAACCGCATAATTACATAGATTAATATAGTATTTATCAGAACCTTTACTCAATGAAAGTGGCCCTCTGTATTCAAACTGATAAGTTTGTTGAACAAAAAGCGGCGAAACACCAGATATAAAAATCACCCGAAAAAAGCTGCAGAGCAAAATTCATAGGACACACTGCTGGTAGGGATATTTATATTTATTTGCAGGTAGCTCAAGGTGGAATACAGTCCGCTGGTCTCTCTTATTCATAGCGCTCAGCTTCAGCATCTTTGCGAAAAAATCACTTTTGTTATAAAAGATGGCTATACGATTCTTGTAATCCAGGCTGGC
>JBNKQE010000252.1:0-7504 GCA_050295715.1 Leptospirales bacterium | reverse complement strand
ATCGAGAGTTCTTATCAGGCTTTTTTCTTATAATGGATTTCGTTCGAAGTTTATACTCACCGGGAGTAAGAAAAGGCATAAAAAAACCACATTCATTATCACACTTCGCATGCTGAATTCGCTTTACTATTTTTCCATTTCTGTCATAAATAAATTCTACGCCACAAAGATCGGTTTCCTTACCATACGGATGCTCTGGAGTTGATATATGAACAAGCCGATCGATTGAGGCCATCTTGAGCATTTTACAATACTTACGTTTTATGCTCTGACCGTATCCATAATAATCAATATGCAATCCGTATTGAACGGAGTATGCTTCATCATATGGGGTTTTATAATAACACTCCTGGCCACCAAAAGCAAATTTTGTAGAATCTTCAATGTTTGGGAATGACTTCGTTCTATACTCGTACGGCCCAACATTCAGCACCGCGTATTTCAAGTCACCATCAATATCCCATGCGACGCGAACATTATCTGTTTCATTTCTCCTCTCAAATATCCATCTTTTATACAATTTTCCCTCAAGCATAAATTCAGAATACCTTACATCTTGAGGTAATTTATCTGGCCTTGGCGATGAATACAAAGCTAACGACAAAAAAAAGAAGCATAATAAAATAATCGAATACAATCGCATAATATAGTAATCCTCGTTGATTATTGCAACTGAAAATGTCCATGGTGATAATGCTGCTGGGCATGATCCAGTGGTGTCTTTAACTCAGGATGAAGTATTATAAGTTGATCATACAATTCACCACTTGCTGGATTATTACTCCAATCATTAGAACCATAATAACTTCCCTTATTTCGCCCCTTCAGAAATGGCTTCCTATCACCCATCCAGCCATAAGTATCCAGAAGCGAATCCTGTCTCGCATTCGGTTTATACCAGTTCGTCCATGGACTTTTAATACCCGCACTATCAGGTTTACTCATAAAAGCGGCTTCAAATCTTTTTATAATATCCGGCTGCGTTGGTGTTCCATACGTTTGAGTTTCAGGATCATAGGTTCTTTTATATATGCTACCATCCGGCTTGTCATTTGCATCATTGTAGTTCACATAGGTGATATCCATAGAACGACCATCATGGGATCCGGATCCACGATAAATAGAGGATACGGTAACTCCTGTTATTCCAACCTCATTCGCAGCAGTTGCGACATTTAAGAACAACCTGTCTTTTAGTCTAAAAAAATCGTATACTTTAGTAGCATCATTTTCGATAAGTTGGAACTTAACTCCGGAAACACTCGTCGAACGATTCCAGCTCCCCGGTCCATCTTTGTAATTTAAGACAGCTTGCATTCTTGCATACATGGGTGACTTCGGATCATTCGGATCAAGCTTGCTCTGTAAGAATTCCTGTACAAGTGAATCAGGTGAATCAGTAACTTTGTTAGTATCAAAAAGATCAATTCCAAGTTTCTCAGCTGCTTTTTTGGCAAGTGTTCCAAATAACTTATTGTATCTAAATCTATCAGCTTCGGATTGAGAACAAGCTATATCGGCAAGTTCAGTGGCGTTTGCAGCCTTCAAGACAGAATCCTGCAACTCATACCTCATTGCCTGTTCGCCATCCGTTTCCCAGTTCCAGCGATTGCCGTACTTATCTTTAGAGAAGAAATTACCTGCACTCTCATACTGTTCCCGGAACCACCCCGCCATACCCGCGAAGATATTCTGGGTCTCATACGGTACATTGTTCGATATGTCCGATCTAATGCGATTTTTTCCACTTATGCGCCAAAACACCGGCTAACCCTGCAAATTCCGCGTTTCACTCCCGAATTATGTCCTGTCCACCTCACACATCAAAAAAAATTCCCCGGTACGGTTTTTCGGGTCACCCCCGAAAATCTCCCGGCACGATTCTACAATAATTACAACAAAAACCCCGGCACTTTCCCTTTTTAGCCGCCGAAAAATAATTCTGTACAGGTTATCCGGGGAATAGAGTAAAATGCCAGGAGTTCTTCAACTCATCGCAGCAGAAAGCCATCTATAAAAAAAAGAAGCATCATAACAGGAACAAAAGAAATAGAACTGAGCATTAATACCCAAAATGACTTTAACTTAGAAAAGTTAGACAGGGAGGAATATGAGAAAAGAAAAATCACAACACCCCAAACCATAGCCACTGTATAAAACAAACCCATAAGATCAATAATCGGATTATGTGCAACAGGCTGACCTGCTGTGCGAAAATATAGAAACAGGGATAATGGCATTAAAATCGACATTGGCACCCACGGTGAATAACCAAATATTTTCCGTATATTTGCAAAGACTAAATGTCCTCCAAATATGCGATTTGATATCCAGAACAGAATATATGTATAAAACCAATAACTGGCCAAGCCAAATATAGTCGCACTAACTATTTCATCAAAGAATCTGTATGCAAGCGGACCATCAACAGGGAAACGAGGATTTGATTTTATCAACAAATTCGTCGCTATAGCGCCAGCAACCACAATAAACATACCGTGAAAATCATTGCCAAAATGTATTGCCTGCTCGGTTGATTTGCCGGGGTTAAATAATCTTTGTTTATACAATTGAATTATATCCATAAATTGAATCTCGCCATAATTTGTAGGTTTATCCAAAAACCCCGGCACTTCCTTTTTTTGCCGCTTCTAAAACATCCTGTACAGACCTTCCGGGGGGATCAAGCAAAACACCCTTGTCTTGATGAGCGCCCAACCTTATGCACCTTCCCGGGGGAAAGGGGGTAAGCCGGGAGGTCCGGCGGGCGGGTTAGAGAATTTTCAAGCGCTGTTTCCAGCGATCCGGATGACTGTGCTGATGCAAAACAGCCATGATATGAACTGATTCTTCCGTTTCCCGGTAGTAAACCGTAAAGGGAAACTTGTCCATGTAGTGCCCACGATAGGGCTTTGCTATAAATACATAAAGTTCAGGTTGTTTTGCAATCTTCTTGAAAGCTGTTTTGACAAATTCGCGAAAAACTTTGCCAAGTCCGGGTTTTGCTCTATTATAGAATCTTGAGGCTTCGGCAATATCTTCCAGTGCTGCCGGGTCAACAGTTACCTTACGCATCCTGAATATTGTCTATTTCCTTTAGGGCTTCTTCGAGAGACAGAGGACTCACTTTACCGGAAGCAAAGTCAGCCCAGCGTTTATCCAGAAGAGATTTGTGGGATTCTATAATTTCCGAATCCGGTTTTTTCATTTTGAAAGCAAGGTCCAGATAAAGTAATTCCTGCTGATCTTCATCCAGTTCTTCCACAACGGCTTTCACTTCTTCCAGTGTCATCTTTCCCATATCCTCATCCTCGCTCCTTTATAAGATCACCCATTTCCTCGAACTGTCCAGCACATTTTCCTGGTATCACTCCACCCCGAAAAGCTCTGGGTACCGGGCTTCGGGTATGCAATTATTACGCAAAAGGGGGGATCCTGATATTTACTTTTTCCTGCAACGACCGAACAGGCGCTTCCGGTCCTGCCTGCCTGATGCTTTTCGGGCTAGCATGATCGCATTCATTCGCTCATCCTTCATGCTCAACTGTAAAGATTTCACGACGAATGACTCGATATCGTAATCCCAGCGTCAACGCTCTAAACAAGACAAAGCATATAAAGCTGATCCACAATCCCGCCACTCCCGAGTCCGTTCCATAAGTAAACATCCAGGAGACAAGCAGAAATCCGGCAGTAGAAACGATGGAGGAGTTTCGCATCTCTTTTGTTTTAACCGTACCGATAAAAATACCATCCAGCAGGAATGCCGCAAATGAAAATAAAATATACAGTGCCGCCCAGGGCAACATGGATCGGGCGATTTGAACTACCGCCGGCAGATCTGTAAGAAATTGAATCAAATACTCTCCAAAAAGTACAAATACAATGGAGAGTATTATTGAAAACAATGCCGAGAACTCACCGGTCAGCACAACAGCCCTGTCAAACTGAGTTCGATCTCCGCCGCCGGCGGCACGGCCGACAAGCGCCTCCGCTGTAAAGGCGAAACCATCAAGAAAAAATGCCGAAAATGTAATAAACTGGAGCAAAATATGATTCGCCGCAAGTACAGAATTTCCATACCTGGCGCTCTGATCTGTAAACCAGGCAAATCCCGATATTAGCATAAGCGTACGTATCATTATGTCACTGTTTGCCTTCATTGACTCACGTATTGCTTCGCGTATAAAAAGACGTTTCAGAGAAATAAAACTGGAGTTATCCTTCCACCTTGAAACGAGTATATTGTTTATAATATAAACGGCGCTGAATAGCGTAATCCAGGCGGCAAGCAACGTACCCAGGGCGACTCCTTCAGCTCCCATTTTATAATAGCCTGCAAATACTAAGTCAAAAATAATATTCAATCCATTCAATAAAAACTGCAATCGCAGGATCAGTGTGCTTTTTCCAAGACCTATAAGGGCTCCCATAACTGAAAACAATCCAAGACTCGCCGGAGCTGCCCAGATTCTAATATAGAAGTAATCTGTAGTAATCGTTTCAACCTGAGCGCCAGCCCCCAGCAGTTGTATTGCTACTTCAATGATCGGGAATTGCAGAAATATTAAGACGAGGCCAATCAATCCCCCCAGCGACAGAGAACGAAAAACCGCATCCCTGAGCCCCGCTTCATCCCCTCTGCCGTCTTCCCGTGCAACAAATCCTGTCGTTCCCATACGAAGGAAACCAAAACTCCAGTATATAAAGTTAAAAATCATAGCCCCCAGAGCAATGGCGCCCAGGTCCTCAACCTTGCCGGTCCTCCCGACAACAGCCGTGTCAACCAGGCCCAGAAGTGGCGTTGATGAGTTCGCCAGAATATAGGGCCAGGCCATCCGCATGATTGTCCTTCTCTTCAGTAATTCGTTTTTTCTGTTCATCATAATTCCACTTTCGCCAGATCAGTCAGAAATGGTTTTTAGAATTGGAATGAACAGTTACTTTTTACTCTCCTGAACTATCAGTCGGGCCGCCCCCCGAAATATAAAAGAACTGGAATACAGTTTTGATTACAAAAAGGTCGATTGGAAATACAAACCCTCCTGATACTCTTGCCACTTAGCTAGATTCACAGTGAGAATTGGCTATTGTAATACAATCAGGTCAGAGATAAGCCGAAGATGACCTTATCCATATTTCTACACACAACTATATTTTTAGTGTTGACTATATTTTTATTCATGACTATATTATTTACATGAAAGAGAGAGTATCACTCAGAGAAGAGAAGTTTGCAATGACAAGGCTCGCATTACTTGATGCAATGCTTAAACATGTACAGAGAACTCCATTTGCCGCTATAAAGGTTCGTGACCTCTGCCGGGATGTAAAAATTTCAGAGGCTACATTCTTTAACTATTTCCCCAGAAAAACCGATCTGCTTTACTATTTTATCCAGCTGTGGAGTATCGAGTTAAACTACCGGGTTGCCCGTGCTCCTGCGAAAACAGAATTTGAAAAGATTGTTTTTATCTTTGATGAAACTGCCAATCGCGCAAAAAGAAACCCGAGGATTCTTTCAGAAATTATCGCATTTCAATCTGTTACTTATGAAAAACCTGAAATCCCGCGCATCAGCATTGCGGAACGCCTGCAGGCCTATCCGGATTTTGAAGAAATTGAAAATATTTCGGATAGGGGACTGGATTCATTGATCCCGCCTCTTCTCGATGAAGCTGTGCGAAAGCGTGAACTTCCCTCTTCGGCAGATTTGCAGCTCCTTTTTGTCGGTATCTCATCAATTTTTTTTGGGCTGCCCGTAATATTTCCTCCGCACAGCTCAACAGAATCCATGCAATCATACTATTCCCGATTACTGCGACTTTTGTGGAAAGGAGCCGGAGGGAAACTTCCAAAGGCATCGAGTAAACAGGGGATACAAGATTGAACCGAATCACTCAGGGAGAAAGCAAATGAATTCAAAAGATGATACACTCAAAGACTTTCGCAGATTTTTTCTCAAGCGTTACGTCCTGCTTATAAGTGGAACTGTGCTTATTTCACTTGCCGATATGAGAGGCGGGATCGGTCTTCTGGCCTGGTTTGCACCGGTTCCCTTTTTACTGTATGCGATCAATTACACAGGGAAGAAAAATAGTCTGCTGCTCTTTATAACAATACTGATTGCTGCTCATCTCAGCTTGCTAAAAATGATAACTCCTCCCATTCCCATAATTATGACCCCCATGTTTGCCATACCGGCCGGGGTGACTTTGTGGCTCCTCTACACAATCTGGTCAAAGTTGTATCACCGTACAGGCCCGGCCTTTTCAATCGGCACATACGTGGCACTGCTTGTAATCTTCGAATGGGTCCAGTCCTTTACATCGGAAATGGGTGTATGGGGGACTCTTGCGCACTCTCAGTTACAAAATCTACCACTTCTGCAACTGGCATCCATTACCGGAATGCTCGGGATTTCTGCGATAATGGCATGGATAGCAGGAATCATTGCTGTAACTGTACAGAATGGGATAAATCGTCCCCTGCTTATCCATTGGATCGCATTTTCAGCAGTTATCATCGGAGTACTCCTTTATGGAAACATCCGGATTTTGAGTAGTCAGGATGGTCCATACGTAAGAGTGGCCGCTGTGACTTCGGACTATATTCCTTCGGGAAAATTGCCTGACGGAGATGACCCGGTAATTATAGCTGAAACGAATCGAATGTTTAAGCGCTCAAGCGATGCTGCCAGTATGGGAGCAAAATTTGTTGTATGGAACGAGGGCAGCACTCTCATTGAGAAAACCGATGAGAGTGCATTTATAAAGAGAGCGCAATCCTGGGCTATCGATCACAAAACAAGCCTTATCGCCGCATATATAGTGCCTCTTCCAAATGAAGAACGTAAGTTTGAAAATAAATATATCTGGATAGATCCCGATGGTATTATTGCCGAGGAGTATTTCAAGCATCATCCGGTTCCCGGCGAAGGATCCATTCAAGGTATTGATAAATTAGAAGCTGTTGAAACGAAATACGGGAAGATGGCCGGTGCCATCTGTTATGATTACGATTTCCCGCACATATCACTGGAGCATGCGAGGCTGGGAGCCGGTATTGTAATGCTGCCTTCTTCCGACTGGCGAGGTATCGATCCGCAGCATACAATGATGACTCGAGTTCGCGCCATTGAAGGCGGATTTTCCATTCTTCGCTCGGTTCGAGCAGCAACATCAATGGGATTCGACGCTTACGGGCGAATTCGCGGGAGTCTTCCCTACTTTGAGCAGAACGATCGCATTCTGGTAGTATCGCTTCCCACTCAAAAAATATCGACCTTATACAGCAGGACGGGCGATTTACTGCCCTATCTGGCTGTGTTATATCTGATCTACAGTATAGTATTAATTCTGAAGGGACGAAAAGAAGGTTAAAATCCATAACTTCCGAAGAGCGTATCAATGAAGCATTTGGAAATCGTAACACAGAACGTTATTGAGCAACTCTGGCCCTTTACATTAACGAAACAAGTCAAGGATTCTTGTCTGTTTCCTCC
>JBNKQE010000251.1:0-7525 GCA_050295715.1 Leptospirales bacterium | reverse complement strand
AATCCCTCGCAAGAAACTCGTACATCTGAAGCCCGGTAATAGCTGAAACGTGTCCTGGTGATAAAAACGCATTGAGAGCAAGCTCTCCACCTTCGACAATCGCCTTCATTGCCTGCGGCATTGTTTTGTGAGCCGAGAGCACTGAAAAATTTGTTAGACCTTCGCTTTTCGCTTTGCGCATTGTTGCAGCGACGGTTGGAGCTGTCGTTTCAAAGCCAATTCCTGGAAAGACTACTTGACGCCCGGGATTTTCCATAGCAATTTTTAATGCATCCAAAGGTGAGTAGCATATTCGAACATCCGCACCTCCAGCCCTCTCTTTAAGAAGAGATGAATGACTGCCGGGAACACGAATTAAATCACCAAACGTAGCAATAATTATTTCCGGATTTTTTGAGAGCTCTATTACATGATCAATAAAACTTATAGATGTAACGCAAACAGGACATCCCGGACCACTTATAAGCTTAACGTTATCCGGAAGCAATTTGCGGATACCATAACGGAACAGAGTAATTGTGTGACCACCGCAAACCTCCATAATGGAAATTTCACGACCATTCGACTCTCTTTCAATGGAATGCAATAATCCCCGCGCCGCTTTTTCGTCCCTGAAGGCGTTAAAATCAATTTCCATTCTCTTCGCCTCTTATGGATCCAGAGGATCCTTTCCAATAAAACGGGGTGTTGTATCGCTGGCATCACCAAAATCCTGTTCACTCATTTCAGCAACTTCCTTTAAAGTCTCGAGGGTTATCATGGCCTCTTCCTCATCCATTGTCTGAATGGCAAAGCCGGCATGGACAAGAACGTAATCACCTATGTTTACAGGTTGCACCATGGCAAGATCCGCTTCGCGGCGCACTCCCCAGGCTTCCACTGTACCCATATTACCCTCTATTGAAAGGACTTTCATCGGTACTGCAAGACACATGACTCTCTCCCTTTTAGTATGTTATCGGCAATTACAAGTTGTCCAACGGCTATACCACCGTCTCCGGCAGGTATATTTCTATGAGTATTAACTTGAAACCCTGATTGGAGCAAGCTTTCTGCAAGCCCTTCTCGTAATACAACATTGTAAAAGCAACCACCACTCAGCGCTACTGTTTTTATCCCTGTTTTATTACTTGCACGAATTACGGTATTTGCCAGGACTTCGATCAATCCTTTATGAAAAATACGGGAGATTGCAGCACTATCAATCCCTGAGGCTCTCAAACCGGCAATGGATTTGAAAGCAGACCTCCAATCAAGATACACATGTCCCTTCCGCTCAAGGATCTCCCAGTGGGGTATTTCGTGATTACTATTACTCATACGATCAATTTCCGCTCGCGCAAGGGATTCCAGCTCCATGGCAGCCTGTCCCTCATAGCTGACCGATGAACGAATCCCGGAAATTGCAGCCATAGCATCGAAGAGTCTACCGCAACTTGAAACGGGCGGTGATAGCTCACTTCTTGATTGAATTCTTTCTATTATATGTAAATCATGATCTGACAATCCGAAGTATTGCCCCTGCAACAGGTGTACAATATCACCGGATGACATTCCCGACTCAATTAATGCAGACATTGCCAGTCGCCATATATTCTTGATTGACGACTCTCCTCCAGGCATCGGAAACGGATAGATTGATCCGTATCGAATAAAG
Source organism: Leptospirales bacterium (assembly GCA_050295715.1). Taxonomy (GTDB): domain Bacteria; phylum Spirochaetota; class Leptospiria; order Leptospirales; family Leptonemataceae; genus JBNKQE01. The sequence continues at coordinate 5,868 of JBNKQE010000251.1, read as the reverse complement.
TCCATTCTATCAGCGATAATTATTTCTCCTCCGAGAATTTGACCATCGCTTCCGTATCCGGTTCCATCCAGAGCAACACCAATGACAGGCTCATAAAGGTTATTCTCAACCATACACGAGACAATGTGCGCAAAATGATGCTGGACTGATATAAACCGTAGACTATCTCCGTATAATCTCTTGATTGCCGCAGTGCCAAAAAAATGAGGATGCATATCACATGCAATTACCTGCGGAGTGAATTCATACACATCACTGTAGTGTGATATTGACTCAATGAAACCTTCAAGCGCAGCTGGATTTCCCAGGTCCCCTGAGTGATGCCCGAGTATAATCTGGTTATCTTTTCCAAATGCAACCGTATTTTTCAAATCTCCGCCAATGGCAAGAATTGAATTTTCGAATCTTTCCGTCTGCAGTATTGGCGCAGGTGCATATCCACGACTCCTTCGAATTACAGAGTAATTGTCATGAAATGGGCGAATAACAGAATCATCCATTCTCACATGAATCGGTCTATTATGATTGATTATTAATTCTGCAACCTTTCCCAGTTTAACGGAAACCTCATCACTCCTGTAGACAATCGGCTCGTCTGTCAAATTTCCGGAGGTCATTACAAGCGGATTATTATATTCTTTTAATAACATATGGTGAAGAGGAGTAGAAGGTAGCAGGGCACCAATCTCATTCAATCCCGGAGCAAGATTTTGAGCAAGGCCATCACCAATTCGCGGAAGAATAACTATGGGAAAAGCGGACGATTGCAGTAATTCCGATTCCATTGGTGTTACAACCAGATACTCTTTCACTTGATCGATATCCTTAAACATAACGGCAAACGGTTTCTCATTACGGTGCTTTCGCATTCGAAGCTTATCAACTGCCGGAGAGTTTCTGGCATCGCAGGCAAGATGGAATCCTCCAGTACCTTTAATGGCAAGAATTCCGCTATTCTTCAGTACATTTACAGCAACGGAAACCCAGTCAGACCCATCGACAACTGATAGAAGTTTTTCATAACCCGCATCCACTCCCTTTATTAAATCAATTTGCGGTCCACATTTCGGACAGGCGACAGGCTGCGCATGATGTCTGCGATTTTCAGGGGAGTCGTACTCTTTTTGGCACTCATCACACATAATAAAATCAACCATTGTGGTGCGCGGCCGATCGTATGGAATACCGGTAATAATAGTAAATCTTGGTCCACAGGCTGTACAGTTAATAAACGGGTATAGATATCGGCGGTCATTTTTATCGTATAGCTCACGCATACAGTCCTGACAGACTCCCATATCCGGAGAAATCCCGGCAAAAACCCGGGTCTTACTATTCAGGTCACTGGGCAAAATCCGAAACTCTCCTTCTTTCTGCAACTCAAGGTCACGTGCATCCCATTCCATGATTCTTGCCGGAGTAATATCCTTCTCGAAAAGATCAATAAAGAAGTTTTGTAGATTCACGCTCATTCCCTGGACTTCTATGACTACTCCCCCGATTCCGTTACATATATGTCCGGTAACACCATGCTTTTTTGCAAGACGATAAACAAGAGGCCGAAATCCCACACCCTGTACTATCCCATTCACCTGATATTTTCGCCTGAATTTCTCCATAATTCCAACATTATAAATTCATAATAAATTAATAACCATTATCATTATACATCGAAAATACAATCAGACAAGAGTAAAACACGTAAAACCATACATTGACTGTATATTTTGCTCTTGTTGATGTCAAACTGTAACTTTTCTAAAATATTGCCTCACACCTCAGAAGACAAACAATCGGCAGTATAGTGGAGAAAGTCGATGTAAATAACAGCATTTTGTCTTAAAATTGATGGGTTACCTATAAAACAAACGGAGAAATCGGATTAACGCTTAAAACTATTTTTTTTTTCACGGGAACATATAATTATCTTGCAAAACTGAATCATTTTCGTAAGCATACAAACTTAATGATTAAAGATTTAATTTATCGTTTTTCCTTACTTACGAACCAGTAAAATAAGGGTTCATACCGTCCCACAGGGATAATCACAGGAACTGCTTGCCGATTCGGCATATGACCGGAGAGTACAAAATGGGAATCAATACAGGTGAAAAAACCAATATCCAGCAAAAACCAACAATGTGGGAGACCATGCAAAGCCGTGGGTATTCAAGAAAAGAATTCTTGCAGGTTGCAAGTCTTATGGCAACAGCTGCTGGAATTCACATGAGCGGCCTCTCACAGGTCATTGATGCTATGGAAAATAAGCCACGCCCACCGGTAATCTGGCTGCATGGACAGGAGTGTACCTGCTGTAGTGAGTCCTTCATAAGAACATCTCATCCCGTTGTCGCAGATGTGGTACTTGACCTGATTTCCCTTGATTATACGGAAACTCTTATGGCTGCCTCCGGTCATCAGGCTGAAAAGAGCCTGGGCGATACAATGAAGAACCATTATGGTAAATACATACTTTTATGCGAAGGAGCTGTCCCAACAAGCGATGATGGAGTCTACTGCACTATTGGCGGACGCGCTTACGAAGATATTGTAAAAGAAGCTGCTGAAGGATCGGCAGCTGTTATTGCATGGGGAAGCTGCGCCTCCAATGGTTGTATTCAGGCGGCCAAACCTAATCCTACGGGAGCCACTCCCATTCATAAAGTTATCGATAAGCCGGTCATCCGGGTGCCAGGTTGTCCACCAATAGGAGATGTAATGGCGGCTGTCATTACTCATATCCTTGTATTTGATCAAATGCCGGAATTGGACTCTGCCGGGCGCCCTCGAGAATTTTACGGAAGGCGTATTCACGACACATGCTACCGTCGTGCCTATTTCGATGCAGGACTTTTTGTGGAGTCATGGGACGACGAAAATGCAAAGAAAGGTTATTGCCTGTTCAAAATGGGATGCCGCGGACCTGTAACATATAATGCATGTGCGGTAACAAAGTGGAATAATGGTACAAGTTTTCCTATTCAGTCCGGTCATGGATGCATAGGCTGTTCCGAAGATAATTTCTGGGACAATGGTCCTTTCTACCAGCACCTGGGTAACATTCCGGGCTTTGCCATTGAAGGAACTGCAGATAAAATCGGAGCGGCTCTTGCTGTCGGAACAGCTGTAGGTGTTGCAGCTCATGCAGTGTCAACGAACATAAGAAAGAAAAAAAATATTCAGGAAAATCTGGATGAATCAAGAGAGATGAAATAACTCCATACGCAGCCAGACGAAGTCATAAAGAATGTTAGGCGTTTGAGAAATACAGGAGAGCAATAATGGCTAAAAAAATCGTTGTAGATCCCATAACAAGAATTGAAGGACACCTTCGCATAGAGGCGGTCGTTGATAATAATGGCATAATTACGGACGCATTCAGTTCAGGAACCATGGTTCGCGGTATTGAGAAAATTTTACAGGGTCGTGATCCGCGAGATGCATGGGCTTTCGTGGAACGTGTATGCGGTGTCTGTACAACGGTGCATGCTCTGGCAAGTGTAAGAACCGTCGAAGACGCCCTTGGATATACGGTTCCCGAAAATGCCGAGTTAATTCGAAACCTGATGTTCACTTCACAGTATGCACAGGACCATGTGGTTCATTTCTATCATTTACATGCCCTTGACTGGGTCGATATCGTTCATGCACTCAAAGCAAATCCTGTTGAAACATCAAGACTTGCAAGGTCAATTTCAAAATGGCCTAAAAGTTCACCGGGTTATTTTAAGGATATTCAGGCCAGACTGCAAAGTTTTGCAGCCAGTGGTCAGCTTGGAATTTTTGCAAATGGTTACTGGGGGCATTCGGCATATCAATTACCGGCTGAAGTAAATCTACTGGCAGCCGCGCATTACCTGGAAGCTCTGGAGTGGCAAAAAGAGATTGTAAAAGTTCACACAATATTTGGCGGAAAGAATCCTCATCCGAATTATCTTGTTGGAGGGGCTCCTGTCGCACTGGATATAAATGAACTGGGGGCCATAAACAGCAGTCGTCTGAATGAAGTTAAGAAATTGATTGATGACGCAAAGACTTTTGTTGAACAGGTTTATATACCCGACCTGATTGCTATAGCCGGTTTTTACAAGGGGACCTGGGCAAACCAGGGGGGCGGTCTAAAAAATTACATGGTCTATGGAGACCTTCCAACCAACGGCTACGGTGATGTGAATTCATTTAAATTTCCACGCGGAGTCATTCTGGACAGAGATATAACAAAAATCCATGAAGTAAATGCAAAGGATAAAGATCAGATAAAAGAATACATTTCCCACAGTTATTATGATTATTCTCAAGGAGATGGAACCGGACTTCATCCATGGGATGGAGAGACCAACCTGAATTATACAGGTCCCAAACCTCCGTTTGATTATCTGAATACAAATGAAAAATACTCCTGGTTGAAAACTCCAAGATGGCGCGATAAAGCAATGGAGGTTGGCCCGCTTGCAAGGATGCTTGTAGGCTACAGTTATGGGAAATACCAGAAGGATCCCAGAGGTGAACCCTACGTTGCAGTAGTGGAAGAGACTCTGGCAAAACTGGGCGCACCGGTTGGGGCTCTATTCTCAACACTGGGACGAACAGCAGCCAGAGGCCTCGAAACACAGCTTGTTGTAAACTGGCAACTTGAGTTCTTTGATAAACTTGTCGCCAATATTAAGAGCGGTCAAACAGCAACATTCAATAATGAAAAATGGGATCCTGGTAAATGGCCTTCCAGCGCCGAGGGTGTTGGAATGACCGAAGCACCCAGGGGAGCTCTTGCACACTGGATCCGAATAAAAGATAGTAAAATAGATAACTACCAGCTGGTTGTTCCATCTACATGGAATGCGTCACCAAGGGATGGTAACGGACAAAGGTCATCTTATGAAGAGTCACTCATTGGTACAAGACTCGCAGATCCTTCAAAACCAATTGAAATATTAAGAACGATACACTCGTTCGATCCCTGTCTGGCCTGTGCTGTGCATTTATACGATCCGGAAGGGAAACACGTAAACCAGGTAAGCTTTTACTGAATTAGACAGCTCAGCAGGTATCGGTCCGACTCGCCACTTCTTATTTTCGAAGAAAGAGGAGAGATACCCATCTGATGACTGATACCGGGAGGTAACGCAATATGGATATCAACACGACACCACATACACCGGAATATTCAGGTGAATACGGACGTATCTATGTCTGGGAATTACCGGTTAGAGTCTTTCACTGGTTAAATGCTCTGTCCATTATAATTCTGGCAGCAACAGGACTTTTGATCGCGCACCCGCTTGGAATAATGTACCGGTCAGAAGCATCCTTTCAATATGTACAGGGAACAATTCGCTTCATACACTTTGCTTTTGCAAATATTTTAGTATTCAACCTACTTTTCAGGATTTACTGGGGATTTGTCGGCAACTCATTTGCCCGCTGGAAAGGGTGGCTTCCGTTTTCAAAAGAAAAATGGGAAGAGATTAAAACTGTAATACGTGTAGATATACTCCTGAAAGACGAAGAAGAACATGTATCGCCGGCACACAATGCACTTGCGGCGGTCGTTTATTTAACACTGGGAGTAGCTCTATTCATTTCAATCATGACAGGTTTTGCTCTGTATACAGATATGAGTAAATCCTGGCTCGCAGCTATGTTTGGCTGGGTTATTCCCTTTTTGGGTGGAGATTATGAAATTCGATTGATCCATCATTCCATGACATGGTTCTATATAATATTTACGATGATTCATGTTTATTTAACCTTTTACCATGATTATGTGGAAGGTCGAGGTGTTGTTACATCCATTGTCGGTGGATGGAAATTCTGTCGCATTGAAAAGATGCGAACTCGTCGTCAGAAATAAGAAAACGGTAATTGAGG
>JBNKQE010000250.1:0-7554 GCA_050295715.1 Leptospirales bacterium | reverse complement strand
CCAGCCGTCTATCTCTCACGATCGACTATGCATTCAAAAAGTTTTTCGTTAGCAATCCCGATCTACTCATTGACTTTCTCAATACCGTTTTCCACAAATTCGACCACTTCCTCATTGAATCACTGACCATCCAGAATCCGGAGCTACCGGGAGAGGCTATCAATGACAAAAATGCCATACTGGATATCCGGGCAAAGGATTCCGGAGGACGCTCCATCAATATAGAGATACAGGCTCACGAGATCGCACAATTTGCAAAACGGTCGGCATTTTATGCCTTCAGACTCTATGTGCAGGGCATAGAAAAGGGTGCGCCCCACGCTGATATTCCCCCCGTTTACTCCATCAATCTTCTTGACTTCAATTTGTTTTCCGGGTATACTTATCATAGATGTTTTCGGATTCTCGATGTCGCCGAACCAGATATTTCCATGATGGATGATATAGAATTCCATTTTATTGAGCTCAGAAAAATGAAGATATCGATTGAGGATCTCAATGATCCGCTGGATATCTGGAGCGCTTTTATTGAGAGATCGGATTCGTTATCGGAGGATGAAATGGAGAAACTCGAAGACAAGAATCCGGCTCTGAAAAAAGCTCATGAAGCTCTGGATGAGATTTCCCAGGATTCAGAGACACGTCTTGCTTATGACCGCAGAAAGTCGGCCATTTTTTTTCTACGAGAAGACCCTCGAAAAGAAATTTGCCGATGGAAAAACTGAGGGTAAAATCGAAGGCAAGCTGGAAGATGCCCGAAAGATGCTGGAGGACGGGCTCACCATAGATAAAGTAATGCAATATACCGGGCTCACCACTGAAGATCTAAAACAGACTGAGGATTTGCCGGTGATAGAGTCGAAGGAATGAAAGATTAATCATTCAAGATTCGTGATGTGTGCTGTCTGCGAGAAATTCGCGAAGTTGATTTCATTCATGACCCCGAACAGTCGGATCTTCTGTCCACGCATACACCTGATATAGCAGGCGAAAAACAATAGACCGTCCTCATAATCAGTAAAACTCGGCCCACCAGGACATTCCTCGCTTCGTCACTCATTTAGTAAGTCATGGGAGTTGCACAATCAGGATATCAAGGAATAAGCCCGCCCTTTAGTGTCGAGACAATTCGCTGCAAAGTTCCTCTGGCTGCTTGCGAGGCTTCCACTTTATATGTTATCAGTATATGCAATGAGTAAGCGGGGGCAGTCAAAAATAGTTCATAACCGGTAGGAGCCCCACCCTTATGTGAGGTTTGTGTAATCTGACACACAAATTTGTTAGAACAAATATTGAGCTCAGACAGCACCTGGCGCTTGAATTCCAGCCTGTTTTTTTGAGATTTAGCAAGCCCGCGCCTCTGATCCCAGACTGAGACAAGATCATTTACACTCTTTACCCCATCCGGAGTTGGTTCAGAAAATACGGAAATGTAGATATTTGTATGTCTGAGAATTCCGCCGGTTATTCTGGAGCCGTCTCCATCAAGGGGAGCGAATTTCCAGTATCCCGGAACGCGAAATCGCCATCCATGATGATCGGAAGCGATCACTGTCTCTCCGCTTTTATCGGCAAAGAGAACCCAGACAATATTTGCATACTTCCTGTTTCTCTCTTTGCGGAGCAAACGATTGATCTGTGATGTCGCAATGCGAACGTCGCCTACCTGTCTTCCGTTTAAGGGGCTTTCAACCAGTCCCATAGATGCGATGGCTCGATAAATACGAATGGCCTCTCTGTAGACACCGCGCTTCTGCAGACTTTTCGCCTCAGCTATGGCCCTGTATGAATCGGCAGTCGATACAATGATCGGCGTCCACTGCAGTAGAGACTGCCCAAAATGAATGGTTGCATCAGATTCCAGGAAGAAGGGACGTCCCGACTCATCGGGGAAGTTAACAAAACCCTCACCGGGTTCGAGGGATTCAGCGAGTGCCGCTGCTCTTGATCTGGCATCTTCGCTTTCCCTCTGAATAAACGTATCCGCTGGCAAAGAATAAACTGGGAGAGCGTCTAGCAACAGCCACAGGATTAGCGTGGATAGATAGATTTCAGGTTTGGAGGAAAATAAATACACATATACTCCTGCTGTAGCTAAACCTGTTTTGATACAACCGGACATTTGAAGCCTGTCACACTCAAATATCCGGCGTGTCCATTAACCGTGAAGTGGAGCGCCTACTTCCAGCTCATCGTCCACTTCCATGGACTTTTCTTCTTCGAGCTTTTGCAGAGCCAGCTTGTAATCACCAGGAATAATTTTTACAAACTTATCTCTCTGATTATTCCAGTCATCGAGAATCTCAGAAGCTCTTTTTGAACCGGTTAAATCACGATGACGTGTGATCATACCTACCAGCTCATCCACATCTGCCTGATCGATAACCGGATCAAGGTCCACCATCTCGGAGTTCACGAGGCTGTTGAATTTACCATGCGGATCCCATACATATGCAATGCCGCCCGACATACCGGCTGCAAAGTTACGTCCGGTTTCACCCAGAACAACAACACGACCACCTGTCATATATTCGCAGCCATGATCTCCGACGCCTTCCACTACAGCAAAAGCTCCTGAGTTTCGCACGGCAAATCTCTCGCCAGCAAGTCCGTTAAAGTAGACTTCGCCGGACGTGGCGCCATACAGACATGTATTACCGACAATAATATTCTTTGCCGGATCGAATTTCGCAGCTCCGGGAACCTTGATAATCAGTTTCCCGCCGGAGAGGCCCTTCCCAACATAATCATTGGCTTCACCGGTGAGTTCCAGAGTCAGACCCTTTGTTATAAAAGCACCAAAGCTCTGGCCGGCAACTCCATTCAATGATACATGTATTGTATCATCCGGAAGACCACTCTCTCCGTATTTTTTAGCAATACGACCGGAAAGCATAGCTCCGACAGTTCGATCGATGTTTCGCACAGGAACTTTAATTTTTACCGGCTTGCCTGATTCCAGAGCCGGCTTTGCCTGTTTGATCAGTTCATTGTCCAGTTGTTTTTCAAGACCATGATCCTGCTCACGGAGCTTTATAATCCCTGTTCCAAGAACCGGTGTTGGTTTATGAAGAACTCTTGTAAAATCAAGACCACGAGATTTCCAGTTACGTCCCGTTTTTGCCTGCTTGAGTCGATCCATCTGACCGATCATCTCATTCATTGTGCGATAACCAAGGCTTGCCATATGCTCACGGACTTCCATGGCAATAAATCTCATGAAGTTAACAACATGCTCGGCATCACCCATATATTTCTTGCGAAGTTCAGGATCCTGAGTAGCAACACCCACAGGGCATGTATTGAGGTGACACTTTCGCATCATAATACATCCGAGTACTACAAGAGCTGATGTTGCAAATCCAAACTCTTCAGCACCCATCAGGGCACCGACAACAACATCGCGTCCCGTAACCAGTTTCCCATCCACAGCAAGAGTCACACGATCTCGCAGGCCGTTTGCGACAAGAGTCTGGTGCGTTTCACTGAGCCCCAGCTCCCATGGAGTCCCTGCATAGTGAATGGAGGAGATAGGACTCGCACCGGTTCCACCGTCGTGTCCGGCTATAAGAATGTGATCTGCGTGGGCCTTGGCTACACCGGCAGCCACTGTTCCCACACCGGTTTCAGATACTAGTTTAACACTAACACGAGACTCGGGATTTACATTCTTGAGGTCGAAGATCAACTGCCCCAGGTCTTCAATAGAATAAATATCGTGATGCGGAGGGGGACTGATCAAAGTGACTCCGGGGGTACTGTATCGGAGTTTACCGATATACTTGTCCACCTTGTGACCCGGCAGCTGACCGCCCTCACCAGGCTTGGCGCCCTGAGCCATTTTGATCTGAAGATCGTCAGCATTAACCAGATATTCCGTCGTTACACCGAAACGCCCGGATGCCACCTGCTTGATTGCAGAACGCATACTTGTGCCGTCTGGCAATGGAATAAATCGCTTTCTGTCTTCGCCGCCCTCACCGGAGTTTGACTTGCCGCCAATCTTATTCATTGCGATAGCGAGCGCTGTATGTGCCTCTTCCGAGATTGAACCGAAACTCATGGCGCCGGTTTGAAAGCGCTTCATTATGGACTCGACAGGTTCCACTTCCTCCAGAGGAACGGAAGGTTGACTCTCATCAAGATCTATAAGCCCGCGCAGAGTGAGAATGTCTTTTGTTCTGTCACTTTCGTGCTCCGTGAACTTCTTAAACGTCTCGTAGTCATTATTACGCGTTGCCTGCTGTAGAAGGAAAATTCCTTCAGGCGAATAAATATGAGGTTCTCCATCACTGCGATAGTTATGGAATCCACCGGGTTCAATTACACCGTGATAGTTGAGCGGATCAAAAGCTCTTGCATGACGACGAATGATCTCTTCCTCGAGTATTTCCAGCGATAGCCCTTCTACAGACGTAGGAGTCCCTGTAAAATAAAGATTTGTAAGCTCTGAATCCAGCCCTATCGCTTCGAAAATCTGAGCGCCGCAATATGACTGTAGCGTAGAGATTCCCATCTTGCTGAAGATCTTAAACAGACCCTTTCCTATCGCTTTGATAAAATTCTTTCGAGCCTCTTTGTAGTCTTTCAGCTCTGGCAGAGCTCCCTGTTTGATAGAATCAGCCAGTGTCTCAAATGCAAGATATGGATTGATCGCATTGGCGCCGTACCCAAGAAGCAGTGCAAAATGCGACACCTCACGGGGCTCACCTGACTCGATAACCAGGCCGGTTTTTGTTCTAAGTCCGGATCGAATCAGCGTATGATGCACGGCAGCCGTTGCAAGAAGACTGGAAATTGGCGCCATATTTCGCGTCACACCACGGTCCGATAAAATAATCAGATTATGACCACTGCGAACAGCCTCGGCAGCCTCTTCACATACCTGATCAAGACGGTTTCGCATCCCATGCTTCATATCCGGATCAAAGAGGATATTGAGTGTAATCGACTTGAAATCACCTTTAATATTTCGGATTTTTTCAAGTTCATTGTTTGTCAGAACAGGATGATCCAGTTCCAGACGACGTGCATGCTCCGGAGTTTCTGCCAGAAGATTCCCTTCGGGACCGATGTAGCTTGTCAGCTCCATAACAAGCTCTTCGCGAATTGGATCAATAGGCGGGTTGGTCACCTGGGCAAAATTCTGCTTAAAATAGCGAAACAACGGCTGTGGTTTTTCTGAAAGAACTGCCAGTGAGACATCCTCCCCCATGGAACCCACAGGCTCCTGCGCATTTACAGCCATCGGGCGAAGAAGACCTACAACCTCTTCACGGGTATATCCAAAGATACGCTGACGCTCTCGAATCGTATCATGATCAGGCATATGTACGAAAGCCGGATCAGGAAGATGATCCAGATGAAGCATGTTATCTTTCACCCACTCTCCATACGGTTGACGGCTTACAATTTCGTTTTTAATCTCTTCATCATCGACAATCTGACCACGCTTCAAATCGATCAAGAGCATACGGCCTGGCATCAAACGATTGTTCTCTTTAACATTTTCAGGAGCAACGGGAATCGTTCCTGATTCAGATGCCATTATAACGATATCGTCATTTGTGATTACGTATCGCGCAGGACGAAGCCCGTTTCTATCGAGGGTAGCTCCGATAACATCGCCATCGGTAAATGCAACGGCAGCAGGACCATCCCAGGGCTCCATAATTGTTGCGTGGTATTCATAAAAAGCCCGGCGTTTTTCGTCCATGTGCTTGTTCTTGGACCAGGCTTCCGGAATCATCATCATAATTGCATGCGGCAGACTTCGACCGGTTACATGGAGAAGCTCCAGAACAAGGTCAAAAGAGGCCGAGTCGCTCTGCCCTTCGAGAATGATCGGCATCATTCTCTTTAAGTCCTTTCCGAAAAAGGGTGATTCCATAACCATCTGGCGAGCGGCCATCCAGTTCTGATTCCCGCGAAGAGTGTTAATCTCACCATTGTGAGCGATCATACGGAATGGGTGAGCGAGATCCCATGTAGGGAATGTATTTGTGGAAAATCGCATATGGATCAAGGCAAGAGCCGACTTAAAGTCATCGGCCCGCAGATCGTCGTAAAAATCGACGAGCTGTTCTGCCATAAGCATTCCCTTGTATACTATAGTACGACTGGAAAATGAAGGGACGTAATATTGCTTTTTTGTAAGTTTCAGGTCCGCACGAACCCTTCTGTCAACGACACGACGCACCAGATAGAGCTTTCTTTCAAATTCGAGATTCTCAACAGGAACCTTTCCAGCACCAACAAAACACTGTCGAAAGTAAGGGATTGTAAGCTGTGCTGTTTCACCTGGGACCTGAGGATTTACAGGCACATCACGCCAGCCAAGTAATTCAAGGCCTTCATCAAGGACCACTTTTTCAATGAGGTTCTCAACAGACTCACGCTCTTCTCTATCCTGGGGCATGTAGATCTGACCCACACCATAAAAACCAGGAGAGGGCAGCTCCACGCCTTTTTCACCCATTACTCTTCTGTAAAATTCGTCAGGGATCTGGAGAAGAAGACCGGCACCATCGCCGGTTCGAGGGTCAGCACCAACGGCCCCTCTGTGCTCAATTTTACTGAGAACTTCCAGACCCATCTCAACGATTTTTCTGGATTTTTTTCCCTTCACATCCACAACGAACCCAACTCCACATGAGTCCCGGTCCTGCGATCGGCGATACAGGCCCTCCTCTTGAAGGTCGGGGTCAAAATGTTTTGTATTTTCGTTGTGATTCACACCCATCTACGTATCTCCTGATCCAAATTCAGGGCATGCAAATCGATCCACCTATTTGCATGCCACGGCCTGAGTTATTTATTCAGGCAACACAGTCGGCCGTAATATACCATGTGCCGTTTTTGACTGATTTTCAGTCTAACTATCATATTACATATGAGAAGATTTTGTGAAAACCTGTTTTATTACCATGTTTTCCGGGACACCATAATGCCAGGGGGACTTCAACAGCCTCACTGATTGCCAATATGCTGTAATGCAGTGCACCAGCTCCAGGACAGGATCGGAATAGAGCCTGCATGGACCATTGTAATATTATGCTATATGGATAAAACTCAGACAGACACCTCTGGAGTCAGCATTTTCTTACTATTAAATGAAGAAAATTTCATATAGAGCAGTTCTCAAATCATGGCCGATATTGTCGGGCAGCCAGACTGCCTGAAATTAATGCATTGTGCTTGCATCACAATCATTACTTTACCATATTAAGAAAAAGCCCAATTGTGAACAGGAAAAAGTTTTAAATTCAAGACAGATAGCCTCAAATGGCCCAGATTGACTTGTAGAGAGTTGAGACTGTATTACTCAAGATACATAAAGTTTGAAATAAATGAATAGTTATGTTAAGAATCCTGGCAAATCAAGTCCAAATTCGTATGTTTAAATCCAGAAAAAATGGTTTACCGGTTCTGGCAGCACTTCTTCTCTCAATTCCAGCTGCCGTATACAGCTTCCCCGTAGAAAGAGACGGATTACGTATTGATATTACCTATACCCAAACGGAGCTGCCCGGATTTGCACTCTTTCATGTGGCA
>JBNKQE010000249.1:0-7558 GCA_050295715.1 Leptospirales bacterium | reverse complement strand
GTCACAGAGCTGTCGGCATTTCTCTCTATGAGTATGGGGCAACACCTCACGATTTTTACAGGATACTATCTTAGATCACCATTCAATGGAATTGTATGGGAAGATCCAGGTCAACCGAGAAACTATCTGGTCGAGCCATTTGATCCAGCTCAATATTATATTGAAAAGGAGTATGACACATCTCCCCCGCTTCCCAAATACTACAGGGAGGTTAGCGTTGGACTTACAGCGAATTTTCTAGAGAATTATGGATTTACTTTTGCTTATAGACACCCCCTCGAGCGTGATAAGAAAATTCGACCTTATGAATCCATACTCTCAGTTTCCTTCTCCTATCGATTTGGAGGATTCCATTATCATGGGCGCAAATCCCATTCGACAGAAGAAGTGAAAGAATTAACAAACGAAGAAACCACCGCTACGGCTACTGAACCGGAACATGATCACAGTAAACACAACCACGCGCACGCGCAACAATGACATATTTTCGAGCTTTCCCGTATCACATTGCAGTCCTGTCCTGATTTAACAGTCTATTTTATACAAATATTATTGAAATCATCTTGATAGACCTGAATTTTTCGACTATACTAAAGTCAGTCTGATATATTCTGTGAACATTCCGATTGAGAAAGGCATTGATGGAAGCTGACTCCTTAAATATTCAAAAGAACTTAAACTCAAGATACCTGAATCCAGACGATTTACCTGCATTCATCATTGATAGAATTCCCCTGGCGGCAGCCTTTCTTGATAAAGATGGCCGTACCATATATTTTAATCAAGAGCTTATAGAAACACTCTCAAAAGTTAATCAAAGAATTGTTGATTTTCAGTTGCCCTTCGATATCGAGAAACTTCACGAATTATTTAAGAAGTCTATCCAGGAAAATAAAATACATTCCTACGAAGGTTTGATTCCTGTTGCTCCATACAATTATGAGATTTACGTAAGAATATCATTCTATCCCTTCATTACTCAAAAGAATGAGATCAATGGATGCATTACTGTAATAAATAAATTTTCACTGAAAAATTCAGAACTGAGTAAAATAGAAAACGACCTGCTTCTTTATACCACCATTCTTGATGGAATAAACGAGGCAATAATAATCACCGACAAAAACAACCATATCCTGTCTGTAAATAAAGCATTTACACATATAACCGGTTATTCATCGCAAGAAGCTGTTGGAAAGGATCCCGGTTTTATGAAATCCGGTGAACATGAATCCGGTTTTTATGCTGCTTTGTGGGAGAGACTCAAAAGCAGTGGAACATGGCAGGGCGAAATCTGGGACAAAAAGAAGGACGGCACAATATATCCCAAATGGGTTTCCATAAACAGGCTTATAGACAGTAATGGAAACCTGACTCATCATATTGGAATTTTTTCGGATATTACAACCATTAAAAAGACTGAAGAACACCTGGAACGGCTCGCCCATTTTGATCCGCTTACAGATCTACCGAATCGAACTCTTTTCCAGGAACGGTTAAACAATGCCATTCATACAGCAAGTCTCTCCTCTGAGAAAATTGCACTCTATTTTATCGATCTGGATCGATTCAAGATAGTTAATGATACGCTGGGTCACTTCGCCGGAGACCGTCTCTTGATGATGGCAGCTGAGAGACTCAGAATGGAGGTAACCGGTGAGGCAAATACTATCTCGCGACTGGGCGGTGATGAGTTCACCATAATTGTTAGAAACATTACCAATGAATATCAGGTAAGCTCAATAGCGGATTCGATTATAAAACGCCTGAGTTATCCTTTTTTTATCGATTCAAACGAGGCTTTCGTAGGTGCAAGTATTGGGATTACGATTTTTCCTGATGACGGAAGGGATGCAGAAACCCTGATTCGTAAAGCTGACAGGGCGATGTACCATGCCAAAGAAACTGGCCGCAACAACCATCGTTTTTATTCTCAAAAACTAGATGATGAGCATCAGGAACGAATCAAACAGGAGACAAATCTACGCCATGCCATTGAAAATGAAGATTTTCTTGTTTATCTGCAGCCTCGTATAGACAGTAAATCTGAATCCCTTGTAAGCGCAGAAATTCTGGTCAGAATGCTGGATGATTCAGGAAATATTATATCTCCAGTAGAGTTTATAGCACAGGCTGAAGAGACCGGTATGATAATCCCCATGAGCAGGATAGTCTTTAGAAAGGCCCTTGCTCTGGCAAAAGAGTGGTTTTCTCGTGGTTTCCCGGAATTTAGAATTTCATTGAACGTATCAGGAAGACAGATTTCAGAAACCGACTGTTTTACGTTTTTCAAAAACACCCTGAAAGAATTTAATTTCCCGGCAAGACTCCTTGAAATTGAAATTACGGAAACAATTATGATAGAGAACATTGACCGTTTCTTAAAATTCATAAAGGAGATAAAAAGAGAAGGTGTCTTCGTTGCGATTGATGATTTCGGAACAGGTTATTCTTCTTTGAGCTATCTTCACCTTCTCTCTCCGGATTTTCTAAAGATAGACAGGTCATTTCTGCAGGGAATACCCGGCAACAGGGACAGTACTCATATAATTCGTGCTATTGTTGCTCTCTCCCAGAGCTTAAATATTTTAACCGTCGCAGAAGGGGTGGAAACAAAGGAGCAGCTTGAATTCGTCAAGAGTATTGGATGCGAAGAGATTCAGGGATTCTACTATTCTCCTCCGCTTCCTCCGGATGAGTTTGAGAGTAAGTATTTAATAAAAAACCCGGCAGAGTAATGATTCTTACTACTACCGGGCGGATGATCGAAACCAGACTGTGATTTATTTATTCCTGCTCTTTTTCCGGCCGCATTACAGGAAATAGAATTGTATCACGAATCGTATGCGTATTTGTAAAAAGCATTGCCAGACGGTCAATGCCAATGCCAAGTCCACCGGTTGGAGGCATTCCATACTCCAGCGCTCTTACATAATCATGATCCATATAACCTGCCTCAAGATCACCGGCTTCGCGTAAATGAACCTGGTCTTCGAATCTCTTCTTTTGATCGATAGGATCATTCAATTCGCTAAATGCGTTACCGAGTTCCCTGCCCGCAACGTAAGGTTCAAAACGTTCCACAAAATTGCGGTTCTCCGGCCACGTTTTTGCCAGAGGAGAGAGCGCCAGTGGAAAATGTGTTATGAACACCGGTTGTATCAAATTGGCCTCGACCTTCTCATCAAAAATAATTTCAGCAACTTTCCAGATGGAGTGCGCGTCTCCAAGATCGCTCTCAGAAATTCCACAGGAAAGGGCAGCCTTTCGCGCTTCATCCAGGGTCATATTCTCATTAAAATCGATTCCAGCATATTTCTTTATCGATTCCAGATACGGAAGTCTCTCCCAGGGAGCTGTCAAATCCAGAATTTTATCCTCATAAGGAATTTTTAGATCGCCGGCAACCTCATTAGCAAGGTGAACAATCATATTTTCAAATAGCTGCAGCATACCTTCCATATCACTGTAGGCTTCATAGATCTCAAGCATCGTGAACTCAGGATTGTGCTTGTAGCTGATCCCCTCGTTACGAAAGTTTCTATTCATTTCAAATACTTTATCAAATCCACCAACAATCAACCTTTTAAGATATAGCTCCGGAGCAATACGAAGGTAGAGATCCATGTCAAGAGCATTATGGTGTGTCATAAAAGGCCTTGCAGAAGCTCCTCCGGGAATCGTCTGCATCATAGGAGTCTCAACCTCAAGGAATCCTCTGTTCGAAAGAAAGGATCGTATTTCCTGAATCATTTTCGATCTTATGCGAAAGCTTTTTCGGACATCCGGATTCACGATCAGATCCACATATCTCATCCGATAGCGTTGTTCCTTGTCTGCAAATGCATCAAAAACCTTTCCGTCCGCCTCTTTTACAACAGGCAAAGGACGCAGACATTTTGACAGCAGTTCAAAGCTCTCCATATTCAATGTCTTCTGTCCGGTTTTTGTAATAAAGAGCTTACCCCTGACACCAACAATATCACCGAGATCCAGAGTCTTAAATAAATCGTAAGAATCCCCGAGAATTTTTTGAGCTCCGTAAAGCTGCATTCGACCGGTCTCATCTTCTATATCCATAAAACCGGCTTTGCCCATAAGACGACGCGACCTGACCCTGCCGGCCAGAACGAATTCCTTCGCATCAAACTCTGCTTCTTCAGTCTCCAGAGCTTCCGACACTCTGCTCTCTCTTTTGAAAGATCTGTCGTAAGGGCTGTTACCCTCCTCCTGAAGCTTATGGAGCTTTTCCAGTCTTACCTCGTATTGGTCCGATATATCACCGGCCGTCTCATCAGGAGTTTGTTTCTCTGGCTCTTTTTTGTTATCTTTCATCTGTGTTATAAATCCACTTAATAGACTATCAATCCGGATTTGGAGATTCTCCGGACCGAGTTAATGATTATACCGGACAGATTGAAAAGGGTCACGGAAGCGTAAAGTAAGAATTCATTGAAATTCCTCTGTTAATCCCCGATTGGAGTAAGAGAAACTATTGACACCGACTGATCCCCTATTACATGGTTGTATAAGGATACCTTATGTTTGAATCGTTGCAAACTCGATTGCAGCAAAAGGCGGATAGCCTTGTAGCTCTTCTTCACAAAAAAAGTCAGGAAAGACTTACAATTATGGTTATCCCCCATAGCCAGGAGCAAATTTTTAGTTTTCATCTGAATTTGTTGATGATCTTGTTTCTCACGGGTACTCTATCACTTGTTATTGTGATGGCCGGTTACGCCTATTACCACAGGCAGGTGAAAGAGAGAGAGGTTGCCCATCTCAAAACCCTCTACGGTGTTAATTATACTCAGGCAAACAACCTGAACGAACAGACCGAACAGACAAGAATTCTCCATGCAAAACTCAATGAAAATCTCAGTGAAATAGCAACTGAAATTGGAATCAAAAGCAACGAGATGGAAATTCTCTACAACTACCGTGACCTGGAAAAACAGGCGGAAGACATTCTTTATGATGAGATTGTAAAACGGCATGATGTAGCACCGGGGACAAATTACCTGCCTTCCGTTTACAATATTAAAGCCAACTACTTCCTGCTGAAAGATCACTATGGTCTGCTCAATGCATTACGAGATTCAATTTATAATGGCCTTGGAGTATACTCCTCTATCCCTATGGGGCGTCCTTTTTCCAGTTTCTCATACCTCAGAGACTCGTCTCCCTTTGGTCTTCGTCTGGATCCTGTTTCCCGCGGCCATCTTGAATTTCACACAGGTATGGATACATCAGGTCCGGAAGGAACCCCCGTGTATGCATCAGGCCCCGGTGTAGTGGTTCGAACCACTTATGGAGATGTTGGGTATGGCCACTCTGTTACAATTCGGCATGAATACGGATTTTCCAGCCTCTACGCCCACTTCTCAAGAGTCAGGGTACGAACCGGGCAGATAGTATCTCGCGGACAACTGATCGGAAATATAGGCCATACCGGCCGTGTAACCGGCGATCACCTGCACTATGAAGTCAAACTGGACGGAAAACAAATAGATCCTAAACCTTACGTCTGTGCAACCGATTTGAATACTCCCACATGCCGATCTTTCAACAGCAATGATGAAGATTGATAGTCTCATCGTAAAAACCTGTTGGCATAGAGAGCGGCTTTCAAAATCCTGCAGACAACGGATACTTTTATGCCAAAAAGAACAGATATAAAAAGCATACTTATACCAGGCTCAGGCCCTATTGTTATCGGTCAGGCCAGTGAATTCGACTACAGTGGAACACAGGCGTGCCGTGCACTCAAAAAAGAAGGGTATCGTACTATTCTTTTTAATTCAAACCCGGCTACAATCATGACGGACCCTTCTATGGCCGATGCAACATACATCGAACCATTGACCCCGGAAGTCCTGATCAAGATTATAGAAAAAGAGAAACCGGATGCCATCCTTCCCACAGTTGGCGGACAGACAGCACTGAACCTGGTTATGGACCTTCACAACCAGGGTTACTTTGAAAAAAACGGAGTGGAGCTGATCGGAGCCAGTGTTGAGGCAATCGATAAAGCCGAGAGCCGTAAATTGTTCAAAGAGGCTATGCTTAATATTGGCATGAATGTTCCCGAATCTGCTCTCTGCGATAATTTTCGCGAAGCAGAAGCCTTCAAAAATAAAATAGGTCTCCCGATAATCATTCGTCCTTCTTTTACACTGGGCGGTACAGGTGGCGGAATTGCTACAACGGAAGAAGAGTTCGATCACCTTGCCCGTTATGGACTGAAACTCTCCCCCACAAGTCAGATTCTCGTAGAAAGGAGCATTGTGGGCTGGAAAGAGTTTGAGCTTGAAGTGATGCGCGACACAGTTGATAACGTTGTCATTATATGCAGTATAGAAAACCTTGATCCAATGGGAGTCCATACAGGCGACTCCATTACAATTGCCCCCCAGCAGACACTGAGCGATGTTCAATACCAGGAATTACGGGATGCATCGATAAAGATCATTCGCGAAATTGGTGTTGATACAGGGGGATCCAATATTCAGTTCGCCATCAACCCCGCTGACGGCGAAATCATGGTTGTTGAGATGAACCCGAGGGTTTCGCGTTCTTCAGCTCTTGCAAGTAAGGCTACGGGATTTCCAATTGCGAAAATCGCTGCTCTCCTTGCCGTCGGTTATACTCTTGATGAAGTTACCAATGATATAACAAAAGTCACTCCTGCCAGCTTTGAACCAACAATTGACTATGTGGTGACAAAAATTCCACGCTTCAATTTTGAAAAATTTCCTGGTTCATCGGACACTCTTGGAACGCAAATGAAATCCGTTGGCGAAACTATGTCCATCGGTCGAACATTCAAAGAGTCGTTCCAGAAGGCATTTCGCTCTCTGGAAATTGACCGATCCGGTTTTGGTTCTGACGGTAATCTGAACGAACTTCTCCGTATTCATGAACTGAAAGAAAAAGGTAAAGATGCATTCATAAAAGAGATCTCAGAATCTCTATCCCGACCTCATCCGGAAAGAATTTTCGATGTAAAGATTGCCCTGGAATATGAAGCCCATAATCCCGGAAATGGATTCGATGTGGAAGGTATTCACAGGCTGACAGGTATAGATCCCTGGTTTGTCAATCAGATGCACTACTTCGTTGAAAAAGAGTATGAATTTGAAATGTCGGGCGGCAAGTTCGATAAAGATACAATTCTAGAATGGAAAGAAGACGGATACTCCGATCGTCAGCTGGCGTTTATTACTGTTAAAAATGAGATTCAAAATATTATTTCGGATAAATCAAAGCAGACATTTGAACAGCGAAAAGAGATTCATAAGCTGATCTCCGATACAGAGAAAAAAGTAACAGAAACAAGAAAGTCGAGTAACATTCGTCCTGTCTATCGAAGAGTGGATACCTGTGCCGGTGAGTTCGAGTCCCATACACCGTATCTCTATTCAACCTATGAAACAATGGATGAGTCCGATGTTACAAAAAAGAAAAAGATTATGATCCTTGGCGGCGGTCCCAACCGTATCGGCCAGGGTATCGAATTTGACTACTGCTGCTGTCACGCATCTTTTGCTCTTCAGGA
>JBNKQE010000248.1:0-7559 GCA_050295715.1 Leptospirales bacterium | reverse complement strand
AGCCAACTGCTGTTCGAGCCCTGAAAAATGCCTGCGCGTCCGATCGCATGGGATCGGCCTATCTATTTTTCGGCCCCCGTGGAGTGGGTAAGACAACCATTGCCCGAATTCTTGCCAAACGGGTAAACTGTGAATCCCCTGTGGACAATGAGCCGTGCGACAAATGCGAACCCTGTGTAGCTATTCGTAACGGCAACTCCCTGGATGTCATTGAAATTGATGCTGCCTCAAACCGCGGTATTCAAAATATTCGCGAACTTCGAGAGAACGTGAAATTTCAACCCATGGTAAGTAAAAAGAAGGTCTATATCATTGACGAGGTTCACATGCTTACCATGGAATCCTTCAATGCCCTTCTGAAGACTCTTGAGGAGCCGCCAGCCCACGTAATCTTTGTCCTGGCTACAACCGAATACAATAAGATTCCGGAAACCATACTTTCACGGTGCCAGGTCTTTATTTTTCGCAAGGTTCCATTGCAGGTTCTTCAAACTCACCTGCGCGATATATGCGACAGAGAAGGTATTCAGGCTGAAGACGAAGCCCTTTTCTGGATTGCACGCAAAGGGGACGGTTCAGTCCGCGATAGCATGTCTTTTCTGGAGATGGCTGCCACATTCTGTGATCGCAATATTACCACAGCCCAGGTAAAAGAGCTCATGGGTGTTCAGTGGATGGACCTTTTTATTGATCTCTCCTCCAAACTGCTCACTCCTGATACGAAACCAGAAGAACTCATGATGCCCATCCACAAGATTTTCCAGGAAGGCGGAGACCTGGGCCGTTTTATCTGGGATTACACAGATTTTCTTCGCATACTCATACACATTGTTCACGGCATCGAGGATCCCGAATTTCTCGGAATTCCTCTGGCGGAAATTCAGAGTATTAAAGAGCGATTCGAAGGAGCAGATCCGGCAAAAGTAAATGCCATATTTCACGAGATTTATGACCTTCTGAACAAAAATAATACCTATCGTCTCAGAAACTCTTACGAAACCCGTGTTCTGATTGAAATTTCTCTTTACAGCCTTAAAGAGAAGCTGAATCTCCCCTCCCTCTCCGGCCTTGTTACCAGGCTTAACAAACTGGGCGCCGCCATTCGCTCCGGCGAAACATACTCACCGGAAGGAGATTTGCAGGAACGCTTTCTCGGAACCATGATTGATCCCGGATCGGTCCCACCCATTGAAGACTGATTTTTATCGACATTTAATGGGTTTTTTAGCATTCTGACTGTAACGGTTATCTCACTATGAATTTTAATTTTTCTGAAATACTAAAAAATATCGGCGGCATCAAAGAGCAGATGGAATCCATCCGCGAACGCATGAGCAAAATGACAATTATCGGTGAAGCTGGAGCCGGCATGGTCAGGGTTACCGTAAACGGCGAAGGTATCGTTACCAACGTCGAGATTGATCCTGACATCGTAGGTCCCGAAGGAAAAGACATGATCGAGGAACTTGTCCTCTCTGCCACAAACGATGCCATTAAAAAGGCCAAAGAGGCCATGGCTTACGAAATTAAAAATACTACCGGAATGAACATTCCCGGCCTTGATAAAATTTTCGGTGGCTGATGTGTTCTTTCCCGCTCTGGATAATCTTGTTCATCTCCTGTCGACTCTTCCCGGAGTAGGACGCCGCAGCGCCGTGCGCATGGCATTTCATATAATTCGTTCCGATGAGAGGCATGTCCGCGAACTCAGTGAATCCCTGCTTGAGTTAAAGCAGTCGATCCGCTTCTGTGAGGTCTGTGGAGCACTTTCTGACAGCGATCTCTGCGAAATCTGCTCCAATCCAGCCCGCGAGAACGGTTCAATCTGTGTTGTGGAAGAACCCGGTGATGTCTATGCCATTGAAAAAACAGGTGAATTTTCCGGACGATACCATGTGCTGATGGGCGCCCTCTCTCCTCTTGACGGGATAGGCCCGAATGACCTCCGCCTGAAAGAACTATCCGACCGAGCCTCCCAGGATTCAGTTACAGAAATCATCGTTGCAACAAATCCGACCATGGAGGGAGACGCAACGGCAGGTTATATCGCTGAGATTTTAAAAAACTCAGGTGTTCGCATAAGCCGCATTTCTCACGGAATTTCAACCGGTGGAGCAATCGAATACGCCGAACGCTCAGCCCTGGCACGTAGTATCCGCAATCGCCAGGACCTTTAATACAGTAACTTCCCAATGACAATCAGCAGTCACAGAAAGAGTCAAAATCGTGACAGTCAAATTAGCAGCAGCTCCGACAAATCATTTTAAATTGATAAGTTACAGCTGATTTTTTATTAAAATTAATTTCGTGAACACCAGTAAATAAGTCATTCATAAACAAACTTCCAGTAAAATCACCCGATCGTTTTTTATTAATGATGCTCCCGGTTAATTTAAAATGTCACACCTTGCTGTTACTCTATCTTCACTGCATGGAGATATTACAATGAAATACATGATGAAAAGCCTTCGTAAAAGAAATCTGGAGATCGGGATTGAGGAAAACTTGAATATTACGGGTGTTAATAGCTCTTTAAAAAAGAAGCTCAGCGAAAGTGAGCATTCTGCCGATTCTAAATATGGCATGGCCCCCATAAAATTTATAGATCTATTTGCCGGTGTAGGCGGCTTTCGAATCGGCTTTGAAAAAGCCGGATTTCAATGTGTATTTTCCAGTGAATGGGATAAATTTGCTGCTTACTCATACGAGCAGAACTTTGGCGAGAAACCGGCCGGAGATATCCGGGAGATTTCGTCCGAGGATATTCCCGATTTTGATGTTCTGACCGGTGGTTTCCCCTGTCAGCCTTTCTCCATCGCCGGAGTTTCCAAGAAAAATTCCCTGGGACGCAAGCACGGCTTTCTCGACGAGACCCAGGGAACGCTATTTTTCGAAGTGGCTCGAATCATCCAGGATAAAAGACCGAAAGCCTTTGTTCTTGAAAATGTTAAAAATCTTCTGTCTCATGACCGTGGACGAACATTCGAAGTCATACTGAAAACACTTCGAGAAGATCTGGGTTATCATGTGGACTACAAAGTCCTCAGCTCAAAACATCTCGTTCCACAGAATCGCCAGAGAATCTTTATTGTAGGCTTTCTCAATCCGGATGCTTCTGCAAAGTTTTCTTTTCCCGAATTTGATGAAGATGCTGAGTTACCCTCTATCAGCAGTATCCTTGACAGAAAAGTTGATTCCCGGTATACTCTATCAGATAAACTCTGGAAGTATTTACAGGACTATAAAAACAAACATCAGGCAGCCGGTCACGGTTTTGGATATGGACTTGTAAACTTGAATGGTCAGGCAAGAACACTTTCCGCACGTTATTATAAAGACGGATCTGAAGTTCTTATTCCCAATGGATCAAACAATCCCCGAAGGCTGACCCCCCGCGAAGCAGCAAGACTTATGGGCTTTCCGGATTCTTACAATATAACTGTATCGGATACACAGGCCTATAAGCAGTTTGGAAATGCAGTGGTGGTTCCTCTGGTGGAAACCGTTGCCAGCTCTATTCGAAAATCTCTGGCTGCAACTGAAAAAACAACAATTCGTCCAACTACCGGAAAGCGAAATGTCCAGTATGCAGAAAAAAATACAAAAATCCGACAGGAAAATCAAAGACCGGCAACAAAAAAGGTCAAAGAAAAAATCGCCTGATCTCACTGTAGCCGATCTGGATCTCATAAAGAAGTTTCCATCCATGCGACGGAAACTCATGATCTGGTTTGATAAATATGCCCGCGACTATCCCTGGAGAAAAACTGATAACTGGTTTCATCTTCTGGTTGCCGAAATGATGCTTCGACGAACACGTTCTAATCAGGTAGTCTCTATTTATGAATCATTTACCGATAAATATAAAACTCCCGATGATGCTGCAAGTTTGACTCCGACAGATCTCCGGACTATTCTTAAGTCTCTTGGACTGGAATGGCGTGCATCACAATTACATGATACGATCGCCTATCTCAAAGACAATTACTCAAAGCGCTCTCCAACAAAGTCTGATGATTTAAAAAAAATACCTGGAGTTGGTGATTACAGCAGTGCAATGATTCGCAATCGACTATTTAATGAACCTCTTGCTGCAGTTGACTCAAACATTGCCCGAATCTTCTGCCGTCTGAGTGGTCGACCTTTTCATGCTGAGTCACGAAGAAATAAACTGATTATTGAAATGGCCAATCGTTTTGTCGGTGGGAACAGATCCAGAGATATTAATCTTGCTTTAATAGATCATGCTGCACTGATTTGCAAACCAATAAAACCTGCCTGCCAATCCTGTCCGTTGTCTCACTGGTGTAATTTTTATAATGCGAACGATTAAAATAATTAAACAAATATTTTAGACATCTTTATTTTGTATGATCCATCTTTTTCATAATATTCAGGGTATTCTCTAATCAATGGGTCCCTCAATCTTGATAATTCGTATATCCGTATCCTTCTTTGATAATAATTACTCATCGGGTATACGATTTGTGAAAATATAACTGCATATTTTAGAATTTTTCCGCTCTTATTTGATCTGGGAGTAGGAACTACGTCAATGTTGCCTAAGAGTCCTATGTCCATTTCAAATAATAAAACAAACACAAAACATCTGGAAAGTCCAGTGCCATGAGAAAGCTCAGACAAAATAAGCCAGTCCTCATTAGAAGATCTGATGCTGACTCGTCGTAAACTCAACCCATTTGTCTGATACTTTTTCTTGATGTTTTGCGAGACCGGAAACCTGCTCGATAAAACACTTACCTTGTATTCACTGATGAGATAACGAAAGTAAATTGAGAATGAACGCATATTTAGCTTTTGCATTCGTTCTATCATAAGTGCGCTGTAAGCTTCAGGGATAAGAAGCGTTCCTGGTGTTGTTAAATGACTTTCCGGATGAATTTTACAGTTTACATTTTTATGAATTGGTTCATATTTATCCAGTGTGAGATTCATACCCTGTACACCGTAAAAAAATGACAACAAGTTCATATTTTCTTAATTATTTGTTAGATGGCATGGGAAAATAACTAACCAATTTCAATAATAATACCTCTGATTAAAATTTTCTAAAAATGTAAATCACAACTGTATTTACTATCAAGTCAGAGTATTAAAAAGATAAAATGTATATCCAACGTATGCAAATACCAGAATCCCACCCTCAATTCGATTAACCTGTCCTTCTCCTTTTTTCCAGCCATACCCAAAAATAAACAAAGATAATGTAAGAACTCCCATCGTAAACATATCCCGGGTCATTACGACCGGATCAACTGCTAATGGATGAATTGCTCCTGCTATTCCAACAACTCCCAGTGTATTAAATAAATTTGATCCAATAATATTGCCAAAAACCATATCATGTTCTCCTTTTCTTGAAGCAGCTATCGATGAAGCAAGCTCAGGAAGTGATGTTCCAATAGCAACAACGGTAAGACCGATTACTAGATCGCTTACACCGAGTTTTGTAGCTATAGCTACAGCTCCCCAAACGAGAATGCGAGAACTTCCGACTAGAAGAACAAGACCAATCATTAGCCAGAGAAGAGCCATTTTAGTAGACATCTCCTTTTCCTGAAGTTCCTCTTCTACCTCTTCCGCCATTGGATCATCTTTCTTTTTCCTACCCTGAATAGCACTCCATGACATTAGAATTCCAAAAGCAGCAAGTAAGATCCACGCATCAGAAAGACTGATAAACTCATCAAAAAGAAGAAAATAACTGAGAAGCGTCACTCCAATTAGAATTGGTAATTCCTTACGAAGAACAGAAGATTGTACAATTACCGGTCTTATTAAAGCAGTAAGTCCGAGAACTAGACCTATATTTGTAATATTTGAACCATATGCATTTCCAAGTGCAATCCCCGGATTTCCCTGGTATGATGAAATGGCTGAAACTACCATTTCGGGAGCAGAAGTTCCAAATCCTATCACCAGCATTCCAATAAGAAGTGGCGGCATCCCCAGATGAGATGCGAGTACCGAGGCAGAATCAACAAAGCGATCTGCACTCCAGACCAGAATAGCCAGCCCCATAATTATTGCCGTGATTTCAAGAATCATAAATCTTTTATCTCCTGTTTTCCGTCCTGATTGGACACCTGGTCGATTTGATCAGAACCTGTACGGGAAGTCTACTTATTTTCGTCGCATGAAGAATAGACAGGTAATCCTCAAATACTTGCGTTAAATATAAATTACGAGAGTAAAATCATGAACTGGCATCAAACGTCCGTAAACCAGGCTTTAGAAAAACTTAAAACAACATTTGAAGGTCTCACCGGCGAAGAAGTTCAAAAAAGGTTATTAGAATTCGGACCCAATAAACTCGAAGAAAAAAGAAAAAAGAGTCTGTGGTTCATGTTTATTGACCAGTTTAAAGATTTTATGATTATCGTTCTGATAATTGCCGCGATAATTGCCGGTCTTCTCGGTGAGGTGAGTGATACTATAGCAATAATTGTTATTGTTATTCTCAATGCTGTTATAGGATTTGTGCAGGAATTTCGTGCAGAAAAAGCAATGGAACTCCTCAGGCAAATGGCAGCACAGCATGCAGTTGTACTCAGGGATGGAAATCCGCAAACAGTACCCGCATCCAATCTTGTCCCTGGCGATATAGTCCTGCTCGAGGCTGGAAAAATTGTCCCGGCTGACCTTCGCCTGATTGAATCAGCCAACTTGAAAGTTGAAGAAGCCGCTTTAACCGGAGAGTCACTCCCCGTCGAAAAACACCTGGAGCCACTCAGCGATGAACATCTCTCTGCGGGGGATCGCCTTAATATGGCATTTAAAGGGACTATTGTAAGTTATGGTCGTGGCCGTGGTGTAGTAGCGGTCACAGGAATGAACACTGAACTGGGTAAAGTCGCGTCCATGCTACAGGACGAGCAAGAAGTAAAAACTCCTCTACAAAAAAGACTTGTATCCTTTGGGAAACGCCTGGCAATCGCGATTCTTGCAATATGTGCAATAGTATTTATTTTTGGGGTTATTCGCGGCG
Organism: Leptospirales bacterium; assembly: GCA_050295715.1. Taxonomy (GTDB): domain Bacteria; phylum Spirochaetota; class Leptospiria; order Leptospirales; family Leptonemataceae; genus JBNKQE01. The sequence continues at coordinate 550 of JBNKQE010000248.1, read as the reverse complement.
AAGAAGTTCTGTTAATGTTACTGACCTCCATCTCTCTTGCCGTAGCAGCAATTCCCGAAGCACTACCGGCTGTTATTACCATATCCCTTGCCATTGGAGCAAAAAAGCTCGTAAAACAAAATGCTCTCATACGAAAGCTTCCCGCTGTAGAGACACTGGGATCAGTTACTTATATATGCTCAGATAAAACAGGAACTCTTACACAGAATAAAATGATTGTGGAACATCTATATGTAAATGGAACAATAATCGCACCTAAAAATATTAACAGAGAGACAAATCATGATCTGCTATCAGCACTCTGCCTTAGCAATGATGCAATCGATGACACATCCGGCAACGTAACAGGAGACCCTACCGAAACTGCCCTTTTTATTGTGGCAAAAAACAATGGTTTCGATCGACTCTCCATGGAGAAAAAGCTCCCCCGCATCGCAGAGATCCCCTTTGACTCTACCAGAAAATGTATGACCACATTTCACCGTCGCGAAGATGGCAAAGTTGTATCCTATACGAAAGGAGCCGTCGATATTCTTCTACAAAAAACATC
>JBNKQE010000247.1:0-7608 GCA_050295715.1 Leptospirales bacterium | reverse complement strand
GAGTTCGAACAATCAAACCAGTCCCATCAGGAGCTGTTGATGTATAGAATTCTGCAATGCCGGGAAAGTAATCGGGAGATTGCATAACCGCTGGAACAATCTGTTCTGTAGGTCGACGACATGCTGCCGTTGCCATAACAGTACTTGCACCCATCAGTTTGATGAAGTTCTTTCGGCTCAGTCCGCGTTTTTTCGCTTCTGCTTTCATCTCTTCAATTGAGCCGTTGAATTCGGGAAGCATCCAGGTGGCTACATCCGGAGAATTTCTTTCTTCCAGTGTTTGCCAGTACTTCTTCGAGGACCGCTCGGTCCCGTTTCCGTTGACTTTTTCTGTCTTTTTCATTATACCGCTCACTCTTCTTCCGGACTCTTATAGAGTTCAGTTTAGTAGATTTGGTTTATCCACGATCTGCAGGTGTTTTCGGTTAAAAAGCTAACCTGCATTCAGGGTCGACCATGATCGTGGGAAGGCCGACCAGCTTACGGGATCAATAGTGACAGGTTCCACATTCCGTAATCTGTACGGTGTGGTTATTTCCCGGAGGAGTATCACCCATCTGTTCATTGAATTGAGGATCCCTGTGACAGTTTACACACCATCCCATGGTAAAAGGGGCCTGAAGGGCTACTTTATCCATAGTTTCCACTTCACCATGACACTGCTTGCAATCGAAGCCTCGTGCTATGTGCGGTTTATGTGTAAACTTGGCATGGTCGGGAAGGTCGTGAACCTTGATCCAGCGGATCGGTTCGCCCTTCTTGTATGCCTGGCGTAGGAACTGTATATCCTTGCTATCCGATGCCACGTATTCGTGGCACTTCATGCATGTTGCTGTATCGGGAACTGTCGCATGCTTGGAGCGCTCAACTCCTGTATGACAGAACATGCAGTTAATGTCTAATTCGCCTGCGTGAATCTTGTGGCTGAAAGGGATTGGTTGATCAGGTGAATATCCGACGTACTTTTGAGGTGATCCGAGTAAGAATCCGATCCCGCCAAAAAGCAAAACGAGTATTGTGATCTTTATCCCATGCTTTTGTGCAATCCTGGTTAACGCGTCCATGAAATTACGAAACCTGCCTGTAATTATTAAAGGGAGTTTAATAAAATATCTATTTTTCAGAGTAACCGTTAAGGAAAATCCGACGTCACAAACATACCTGCTCTTTCTGAGTGTCAACCAATTATGGCCCATTTTTTCCCCATGTGTATATTTTTCTAACAAACATTATACCATTGTCGCAATTGTTCTGTCACCAGGCGGAAAATGTCTAAAATAAGGGCATTTTTTTGTGATTTATGATTAAATGGTGGTACAAAGTGGCGATGCGAATTGAATCATTTGCGAGTGACATGGTGGGAGTTTTCTCTATCCCCTGTTTGGGTAGCCGGCTTCCTTGATATTTGTTTGTATGCTTAATTTAACATTGTTCCTGCCTCCTGGTCAATACCGTATTTCTCTCAGAATGGGAAGCGAGGCTGAGGTTGCCACATTGTCATGAGAGCTGTCAGCCTGTCAGGTAATTTACTCCAAACTGCTGGCGGTCACCCCTTTCGGCAGTTTAGAGATGGCATATTTTTTGCAGAATTAACTGAGCAGGGAGGGAAAGAGCTTCATTGAAATGGCAGGTTGTCGATGCTGTATCGTGAATACGGTAATCATATAGTCCGGTCTATCAGCCGGTATAATATACAAACATAAAGTAAATCTTTTTACAACAGGTAACAACATAATGAATACTAATATATTTACAGTAAAAGCGGCCGAGGCCGTAAACGATGCGCAAAAACTTTCCCGGGATAGGGGTAACCCGGAAATCACCCCGGAACACTATATTTATGTGGTTTTTCAGCAAAAAGATGGAATGGGGCATATGATCCTTCGCCGTCTGAATATTTCCGAAGACACAGTTGTGCATCTACTGGAGCAGGAGTTAGATCGTCTTCCGCGAGTTGAAGGTGATCAGGATACGCAGGCTTCGCGCTCATTTATGAAACTTTTGCAAAAATCAGAAGATGTTATGCGAAAGAGGGGAGACCAGTATCTTTCTACGGAACATGTAATTATTCAGTATCTATCCAATCCTGATAATCCGCTGACCAGTATTCTTGGTTCCATGGGGCTTACAATTTCAGCTGTTGAAGAGGCTGTAAATACACTGCGAAACGGGCAGCCGATTACAAATGAAAATCCTGAAGATACTCTGGATGCATTGAAGAAATACGCTCAAAACCTGAATGAAGCTGCCAGAAAAGGAAAGCTTGATCCTGTCATAGGCAGAGATGAAGAGATTCGCCGTATTATGCAGGTTCTCAGTCGTCGAACTAAAAATAATCCCATACTGATTGGTGAGCCCGGAACAGGTAAGACTGCTATCGTTGAAGGACTTGCCGGAAAAATATTCAGCGGTGATGTCCCGGAAGGGTTGAAGAACAAGGAGATCTGGGCTATGGACCTCGGATCCATGATTGCAGGTGCAAAATACCGGGGAGAGTTTGAGGACCGGTTCAAGGCTGTGCTCAATGAAGTTCAAACTTCGGAAGGCCGCATTGTTCTTTTCATTGATGAGATTCATACACTTGTCGGTGCCGGTGCAACAGAGGGATCACTGGATGCATCAAACATGATCAAGCCTGCCCTGGCGAGAGGTGAACTTCGGGCTATTGGCGCCACAACATTAAAAGAGTATCAAAAATATATAGAGAAAGACCAGGCACTGGAAAGAAGATTCCAGCCAGTGTATGTAACGGAACCTGGAGTTGAGGAAACCTTGATGATTCTTCGGGGCCTAAAAGATCGTTACGAACTGCATCATGGAATACGAATTACCGATGGGGCATTGATTGCCGCGGCCAAATTATCTGATCGTTACATTACAGATCGATTTTTACCGGATAAAGCGGTCGACCTGATTGATGAGGCCTCCTCCCGGATGAGGATAGAACTCGACTCTCTTCCGGAAGAACTGGATAGAGTATCCAAGCGAATTCAGTCATTGAAAATTGAGCGGGAAGCACTGAAGATGGAAAAGGATACTGCCTCCAGAGAGAGGCTGGGGGAAGTTGAAAAAGAACTGGCCAGTCTTGATGAGGAGTTTGCTCAGAAAAAAGGTGTCTGGGAGAGAGAGCGCGATGATGTAAACCGTGCCAAGAGTATTCGCGAAGAAATTGATCGGTGGCGCATGGAAGAGAAGGAAGCTGAAAGAGCGGGTGACTTAAACAAGGTGGCTGAAATTCGCTATGGCAAGCTTGTTGCCCTGGAGCAATCACTGAGCGATCTTGAAAAGCGAACTCTTAAATCGGAAAAGCAATATTTACGTGAAGAAGTCACGTATGAGGATATCGCAACAATTGTCTCTCGTTGGACCGGAATACCCGTATCTCGAATGATGCAGGGTGAAAAAGAGAAACTTCTCGGCATGGAGAATGATTTAAAAAAGATCGTTATTGGCCAGGATCATGCCTTGAAATCAGTAAGCGAAGCGATTCAGAGAAACAGAAGCGGACTCTCTGATCCCAACCGCCCTGTTGGTGTCTTTTTGTTTCTCGGACCTACCGGGGTGGGGAAGACGGAAACTGCCCGTGCTCTATCACGATTTCTTTTTGATGATGACAATGCGATGCTTCGTATCGATATGTCGGAGTATATGGAGAAGCATGCTGTAGCCAGACTGATTGGTGCGCCTCCAGGATATGTTGGATATGAAGAAGGCGGGCAGTTAACGGAGTCCGTTCGTAGACGTCCCTATCAAGTTATACTATTTGACGAAGTTGAAAAAGCTCACCCGGAAGTTTTCAATATATTCCTGCAGATATTTGATGATGGCCGTGTAACCGATGCAAAAGGACGAACTGTAGATTTCAAGAATACGATTATCATTTTAACTTCAAATATTGGAAGTCAGTTCCTTATGGACTCAACTCTCAATGAGGATGAAAAAAATTCCCTGATAGACAAAGAGATGCTTCGTTTTTTCAAACCGGAGTTTTTGAACCGTGTGGATGAGATAATTCATTTTCATCCTGTATCTCAGGAGGCACTTGAGTCAATTGTGAAAATTCAATTGCAGAAAATACTCTTGCGAGCCAGGGAGCAGGGTCTTAAAATAAAAGTCCATAAAGATGTAATACACTGGCTTGCTCAAAGAGGTTATGATCCGCAGTTCGGAGCAAGACCCCTCAAAAGACTTGTTCAAAAAGAAGTGGGGAACTTGATGAGCCACAAGATTCTCAAAGGGGACTATGATTCATCGAAAGAGATGAATTTGATGTTAAAAAATGATACATTAGAGATTGTTTAACACATATATTGATATCAATAAAATGACCTGAAGTCATTGGGGATATTGTTGAAAATTGCATTTATTCAGGCACCGGTCCTTGGAAGTATTCCTCAGGCCAAAGAGGCAAGCCTGCTGGTTTTTGCCGGCGGGAAAGAGTCTGACATTGATAATTGCCAGAGGAAAGAAGGCGCTGGCAAATGACAGCACACCTCAGTTTTATATAGATCATCTTCTGAAAGATATTGATTTTGCCAGTCAGGCAGGAGACACAAATGGTATTTCCCTTATCTTGAACGCCGTAGTTGCAGAAATGCTCTCAGCGGCAAAAGGAAATGGTTATGGTAAAAAGGATATTTCTACTTTGATAAATACTGTCGCAGAAATGTAATCCTTCTTTTTATAAATTCGCATATAGATCCTTATATACGGTCTGTCCTGTTAATTGAGAACGATTGCGTAAATAACAAAATAATTAGTATGCATACTTCTCATTTTGAACAAATATATTGACAGAATTTCAAAACCAGGTATTGTCCGACTCCACTTATCAGGGAGTCGGGAGGTATTTGTGGATAGAATACGTAAGTTAAGAGCAATCTTCTGGGTAATATTACTGGTTTTTACTACCGGTGGTGTGAGTGCCCAGGAGATGAAGCTGGGAGATGCAGTTTTTGCGTCTAAATTATGTGCCGCATGGAACAACAGCAAATTGCCATCGTTGCTTGGAACGGAATCGAAAGGTGGAAACGGCTGGATTGATACAGTAACTTCACGAAAAGTTCCCGTACAGCAACCGGCCGGGTATCAAAAAATCGTATCAGGAAGAGCAGACTGTAAACCGGCATGGCCCAAATTTGAGCTTGTTATTGAAAAGAATGAAGATGGAAGTGCTATGTGTACGTCTTCGGGTGTTTATAATGGAAAGAGAGTGACATGGCAATTTTTACCTGATACAGAGGGCTGGTTTACCTATGCTAAAAACTTTGGATTCGGGGCATTCTATTCGCTCTGGTCCAATGGAATGATTGGAGATTTCACTACAGCAAAAGCCAATCAATCAAATTTTCAGATATTTTTCAAACTGGCCGGGAAACTGGCACTGGAAAGTGATTATAAATCTGGCTGTGGAGATATGGATCTTGATGATGTTGAAGATGCCAGAAATGATTTAATGAATTAATGCGATAATAAAGCAGAAGCATAGCGGACAATCTGATTTACTATCGCTTCTGCTTTATTTAATATCTGCCGTATATCGCTGGATGCAGGCGGCCAATCACCGGGGAAAATTCTCTCACATTGGATTTATTTCCTGTAATTTATATTTCACTTTTTATGATGCCCACCTTATATTATCAAAACAGCAATCCAAAAAATTTATAACTCTCACTCGATATTTTAAATGGATATTTTATTCAATCCACCATTTTCGGTATTTGAATTCTTTCGAGCTTTGCTGAATATCCGAAAATGGAATGCATGGTATGGTGGGATCTTTGTATATCTTTTGCAAAGGTGGTCGGCAACGCACCAGGATCTTCAGGATTCGAATGCAAACCTGGTTTTATGTAGTTGAGCAGCGCGCGAAAGAGATGTCATCTATAACCGACAGTATGGGGGATGGATTGTATGTTCTTAATACAGACAGGAAACTGACTTATGCGAATCCTTCCTTTGAATAACTTTCTGGTAATACCGCTGACGAACTGATGGGAAATGGGATCCATGATATAATTCACGGTTATTTCCTGGATGGAAAACATGTTTCATCAGAAGAATGTCCCATACACAGGGGCTTCTGCTGCGCATTGAATTGCCGGTATACGACATGTCTGAGAAAGGATTTATGAATCCCCCGGATATGCAATCACTCTGACACCCGTTAATCCCGAGTCATTGCGCATCTGATTATTCCTGAGATTTGTTTGAATCGGAGTATAATTATCCTAACTCAAATTTCCAGGATGGGTGCTCAGAGACTACTTCGGTCTCATATTTGGCTGCCCTGTGGCCTCCCGAACCATTGACCAGAGATATCCTTCTGAGTTTATGAGTTTTCTTTTCCCCGTAGCCAGTTTTGTTGGAACAAATGTGAAATACGAGTTCCAGTATCCGACAAGAAAATTTGTCTTCCCTGCCATGGCGCCGTGTACAGCGTTCTGTGCGAGCATTATTGAATAGACAGCATCATCTTCGGAAGCAGGCATGCTTCGAATAATATAGCTTGGATCGATATATTTCAGAGTAATTGGTATATTTCGTTCTTTGAAATGATTCTTTATTGTAGTCGATATGAATATGCCGATGTCTCCGAGCTTCTTGTTTCCGGATGCATCTGTTTCATTGGAGGCTTCCAGATACTCCTGACCCGCTCCTTCGGCAACAAGCACTACTGCATGATCTTTGATTTTTAATCGTTCTTCAAGATAGTCCAGAAAGCCATGTTCTCCGTGAATTTTGAATGGGACCTCGGGTACAAATACAAAGTTCACTTCATTGGATGCGAGAGCTGTATAAGCAGCTATGAATCCTGATTCGCGTCCCATAACTTTTACTACACCAATACCATTTTTCGCACCCACAGCTTCAGCGTGTGCTCCATGGACAGCCTGTGTTGCATGCATTACTGCCGTAGAGAATCCAAATGATTTGTAAACATAGGAGATATCGTTGTCGATCGTTTTCGGAACTCCGGCAATGGATATTTTTAAGCCACGTTTATCAATCTCTTCGTAGATTGCATTTGCTCCACGAAGAGTCCCATCTCCTCCTACAGTAAACAGTATATCAATATTTTCTCGTTCGAGTGTATCAACTATAACCTTTATATCCTGATGCCCCCGGGAACTGCCGAGAACTGTCCCGCCTTTCATATGGAGATCGGATACAAACTCCGGATTGAGATCAATCATGGAGTGTCCGAATGACGGAATAAGTCCTTCAAAACCGTAGCGGACTCCCTTAATTTTTTTTACATCATACTGGTAATATAAGGTTCTAACAATACTCTGGATTACATTATTTAACCCCGGGCAAAGGCCACCGCAGGTGACAATGGCTGCAGTTGTGTTGGAAGGATTAAAATATAATTTCTGTCTTGGACCCGCATTTTCAAAAGTTGTAAGGTTTCCGTTTGTCCCCTGGTCATGAAGCAGATTATCGTGATCCGCATGCACTATAACTTTTTTACCTTCAGGAATGAATTGTGGGATCTGTAACGGAGATGGATATTTACACTCTCCCAGACTTGGAATTACTGTGTCGATCCGCTTGGTCATAATTAACTACCTGCCTCCCGGCCTATATAGCAAACACTTTATTTAT
>JBNKQE010000246.1:0-7617 GCA_050295715.1 Leptospirales bacterium | reverse complement strand
TGTGAATCTTGTTTCCGGGCTTCCGGAGGTCGTTGTTCGTTCTATATCGACTGGTTGGTTTATCTACCACAGAGGAATTGAGATAGGGAGGGGCTTATTATCAGAATAATGGTTTGTTGCCATAACTATTCCCTGACATGTAACGTTTCTCGTCGAATAAACAGTCTTTTACAAGTATCCCTGATTCCACGGTCTCCCCTCCGCAAACTCCGCGCAGATCCGTGAGTCTTTTTCCTTGTTTTACATACGCTAACGCCTATGGGGTCTCATCAGTGTAGCGAATTGAGGCTGCCCGAGTTTCGGAACAACCTTAATTACTCTTTATGACATGAAGTGTTATTATGTATAGGAACCGGAGGGGTTTATTTGAGGTTTTTTACCCAATGAAGGAATCAATTATTTACAGCAAAACATTACCCCTCTATTCCATTGAGTGCATCAACAAGCTTTCTCAAATGTCCAAAGGACTTGAAGGAGAATCCACGGATAACAACCTTCTCACTGGAGTGAAGAATTTCATTAAATATTCCGGGATGCTTCAATAGATATTCACTCATTAAATTTCTATTCTTCTTTGAAACAGTCTTCCTTACCCCGATCTCAATCTCCCACTGCCTGGAATACTTTACGTATTTTACATTCTTGTAAAAGTCATTCATTATCTGAACGGCTTGCTCGGGTGTTTTAACAATATCAATAAGATTTAGATCTTCTTTATTGATAAATCCTTTTTCTATAGATATTTTGTAATCATTTAACAGGGGTTCCGGATCATCAGTGAGAACCACAATTGGCATTAGTGGTGTCTTTCCGGTTTGAACAAGTGTTGCTACTTCCCAGAATTCATCTCGGGTTCCCCAACCGCCTTCGCAACGAATAAACCCCTCACTGAGCATTGCAAAATACAGCTTACGAATAGCAAAGTAATGAAATGAGACCCAGGTTCCCAGATATTCATTCACTTCTTTCTCATGCGGTAGAGTGATTTTCAGTCCTATTGATGCGGACTCAAGAGCATCCATATATTCTTTGCTCTGCAGGATTTCATCCATATCGCGAGATCTTTTCTTTTTCGTCATTTTACGAACAATAGCATCAGAAACACCACGGTTAGCGGCTTCCATTACACCGCTGGCAGCCCCTGTAATTACAGAGTAACCGGATGCGTGCAGCAGATCTCCAACCTTACGGGCTTTCTCATAATCGGGATCACCGGGCTTCACCCGGGCACTACCAAAAACGCTGATCCCACGAAATTTAGGGTCATCAAATTTTTTGAATTTCTCATTTGCATAGAAGTATTCAAGGAGGATACGCATTCCTCTGACTTCAAAGTTACTGGCACTATCGATGAAATCCAGCAACTCCGGTCTCATCCGACTCTCTTGCATAGAATGCTTATCCATTTCTACCATGGAAGTTATACCCCTTGTATGATTTTATTACAAATTTTGCAGAAACTTAAATAATGTTAGTTCTGCACCGTTAGAGAGATCATCTTTTCCCACACGAAAAACTATGAAATCCCGATCTATTTCCGCTTTATGAATGATTCCACAGAAATAAAGCGAAATGATTTTCCCATCAAGCATATCAATCCCGTTCATTTGTACAATGAGATTCAACTTGCCTGTCTTCTTCAATAAGAAGGATTTTATAATATGCCGGAAATATATAAGTTACCGATCAATGTTTGTCTCTATTTGCGATGGAAGATAAGACAACTCACAGGTTGCGTTTATCCACGCGCAATCATAACCTCTATTGCACTGCATCTATCTGTCGAAAATATCATAAAAGAAATCTTCATCCTGTATCTCCAATCCTCTGTAAGGAAATGCCTGCTCATAAAAAAGTGCAGCCAGAACCTCAAATCGTTCATCAGGAGGCCGATTATTCTCTTCCATGTCAATATTTCTTCTCTTTATTAAAAAAGACACTGTTTTATCAGATGCTGCAAACTCAACGCCCAGCCGGTTCATTCGTCTTATCAGCCAGTTTATGTTCCATGAAATAAATTCACCGAGGAACTCCAGAGACGCCAGTGTCGGCTCATACTCGGCCAGGGTCTCACACATATAAAATGCAGATCTGTATTTCTCCAGTTCATCCTCAAGCGCCGCATCGCGCATATCACGGGATAGACTCTCATACATGCTCAACAGATTATTGTAAGAATCAAGAATCTGAGAAATATATCCAGGATGAGTATCCATGATTGACAGAAGGTCAAAGAAGCGGTTTTCTTTAATATGCTCCTGTAAAAGTTCATGGGCGGTCAGAGGAACCGGATCAATCAGAGGGATATAGAGATATCTAATCTCACGGGCAAACCTGGACTCTTTTGGTATATAGTACTCGATATGAACCGGTTCAACATAGTAGTTGATTGGATCTCCAGGAAGCTCGGGAGTTACCGAAAGTGATTTAAGAATCTTAACATCGTCGGTTACAACTTTAAGACCCTCATGCTTTACTCCGGTCTTTTTTAGTCTGTTCATCTCAGCACGAGATTTCAGAGATTTCCCATGCAATCCGGCCTCCTGAGAAGATACCGGATCCATATCTTTAAACGGGTCCCTTTTGGGTCTGGATTGTTCCTGACTGTATTCCGATTCCGCATGATCCGGATTCAATGCAGCAGGCGGATCCGAGTGTATAATATCATCTTCATCGCTCATATAACCAACTCAGCTCAATCGGAGAGTTCTTTCATCATTCTCGACAACTGACTTTTCAAAGATATCTGGTCCACATTCTCGTTAAGTCTGATTATGCTGCTCAATAAATCACGATTTTGTATTTCAAGCAGCGATGCGAGAGCCGCTGACCTTACATCATACGATTCCATTTTACTGGCTATAATTTGCTCCAGCGAATCAGTGGCGTAAGAATCCCCCATAAGACCCAGAGAGTTTGCGGATTCCATTCTCACCCTTTCGTCCGGATCATTTTTTAGAGATACAACAAGAGAACGAAGTGCCGATTTTTCCCTCAGATAACCGGCTGCTACTGATGCAAGTAAACGAATATCACTATTCGGTTCCTTCTCGATCATTTTTATTATACCATCTCCGCCCCCGCTATTTCGCAGAGTCATTAAAGCTTCGATTGCCTCTCTTTTCACAACCGGATCATATTCATACAGCAACTGACGGGAGATGGAAGGAGCTCCCCTGACCTCATTCAGATTCACAATCCCTCGAATAGCTGCAAGTCTCACGGTAGCACTTTCATCGGCAACGGCACGATAGAGAAGGACACTCTGCGTACGCCAGCGAGATCTGGTTATAGATTCCAGTGCCTCTTTTCTAACTTCGGGATCCTTATCACTGCTGTAAACTCTCCCAATTAACCCTGCAAATGTGTGAGCATCAGGCTGAGCTTCAATTGTTCGAATAGCAAAAATTCGGACTGCGGGCGAAGGATCGTCCAGTGCTTTGAGCATGAAGGTATGCATTCTATTATCATGATAAATTGAGGCCCCTTCCAGGGCATGTATTCTCTCTACCGGCCGATCTGATATTAACTTTTTTAGAAGCAAGGGAATCAAAGAATCATTTCCCATTGCAGCCATAGCTTTGAAAGCGGCAAACCGCACTCGCGTTGAGGGATGAGAACTCATTTTATTCAGCGTTCCCATAAGACGGTGCTCTTTTGCCCTCTGTGCAAGGAAGGCTACATCCAGGAGAATATCATCGGGCACTCCCTTTCTTACAAATTTGCCAATATATTCATGCCAGTCCGGAGCATAGTTTTCCAGAGGTACTTTTATCTGAAGGAGTGTTTTTATAATCCAGCGACTCTCTGCATAATTATTCGACTCAATGAGAACAGGAAATACATGACGTATGAGATCCGTATGTTCTCCGTTCAGCATTCGAGACAGAGCAACTTTTAATTCTTTACCTCCGGATTGAATGGCCGTTACTATTTCCGCGCGCACTTCCTTTTCCGGCCGGGGCTGATTGCTTATACAGGAGACATTTCCCATCAATAAGAGTGAAGGAATAAGCACAAGCAGTGCAGATCGTAATTTTTCTAACATCATATAATTAGTTTCCAGGGTTGCGTTCATACGCATTGCTCGCAGCTCTTTGCTTTTCGTAAGCCGCAGTATTTCCAGGGTTAAGCTGAATCGCATAGTCAAATGACTGTATGGCACGGGAATATTCTCCATTTTCCATATAGGCCTGTCCCATAATCGTATATGCTCTGGATGCCAGATTCGGTTCCGTATCCGATGCGGTTACAGCTCTCAGTATTTCTATAGCCTTTTCGCGATCAACAGGCGATGAAGATTCGACGAGAATCCGTGCCTGTAGAGTTCGAATACTCTGGTCCGTCGGATCTAGACGGGCGGCACGATTCGCCCAGGAACGAGCCATATCGAGGTCCTGAAGCCCGTCTCCTGTCACATACAGACCGGCAAGCCCCACAAAGGCTCTCTTTCGCAATTCAGTATCAACGTTCGATGAGTCAGCCACAAGTTTCCATGACTGAATGGCTCCGGATGTATCTTTAACAGCCGTATATGTAACAGCGAAAGCAGCATTCAATTCCGGATCATCAACAATTTCCGGTGGTTTTTTGTTAAGATTTTGAATCAGCCTGTATTCGTTCAGTGCGGCTTCAAAAGATCCATTTTTCCGATAGGTTTCCGCAAGTGCCATACGAATCATTTTTTCATCATCACGAGAAAGTCGAAATGCATTATTGTCGCCCGGACGATCATTTCCAAGGGCCTTCTTCCAGGCAGCTACAGCCTCGTCGGTTCTTCCGGCAGCGGAATAGGCTGCTCCGAGACCAAATAATGCCTCTGCACGATGAGGGTTCAAGCGCAGTACACGCTCAAAGATCTCGACTGCATGATTGTGCCTTTCCAGGTCCATGTAGGTGAGTCCAAGCTTCAGCAGTGCATCTTCCGTATCAGCATTTCCCGGAGTAATATTTACAATTTTAGTAAAGGTGTCGGCAGCAGCCAGGAGATCCTTCTCTTTTGAATATATATCTCCCAGTGAAAAGAGGGTCTCAATATCGTGAGGGTTCAGATAGAGAGCTTTTTTAAGAGAGCGAATTGCAAGCGCCGGCTGATTCAAGTCCTTAAAAGCACCGGCCAGCCCCCGAAATACCTGAACATCATTGTCCCCCGCTTCCAGCGCTTTTTCAAATCGGGCAATGGCATCCTGTGTACGATGCATGCGAAGATAGACAACTCCAAGATTGTAATGATAACGACCATTGTCAGGAACCAATTTTGCCGCCTTGCGCAAATGATCGGCTGCCATTTCCAGGTTACCACGTGCGAAATATATCTGACCGAGATGAGAATGAGAACGTGCTGCCAGGTCTCCACCTTCAGCAAGATCAATTACTCTGGCAAAGCTGGCAACAGCCTCTTCAACTTTCTCCTGCCTCAGTAGAGCAAGGGCCAGATTGTAGTGTATTCCGGGATCATCAGGTGAGGTATCTGCAGCTGTTTTATAGGACGCAACGGCATCTTCCAGATCACCGCTGCCCGCCAGAAGGTTTCCGAGAATCATTACGACTGCTGAATCATCGGGGGCCAGTTTCCTGGCTTCCAGGGCAAACTCACGAGCCAGATCATTCTCTCCCAGCTTCTGTAAAACAATTGCCATATTAACATGAGCGGCCACTGATTTATCATTATATTTTAGAGCACGTTCCAGCTGGTGACGCGCAAGGCCCCAGCGCTCGGTTTCCATTGCCATGATACCGAGATAAACAAGAGATGCTGATTTCTCACGGTCATCAGCCGGGCTCTCAACCAGTTTCTCAAAAGCGCGGCGTGCCGCATCTCTCTCATTGGTTTTGTAGAGCTGAATGGCACTTACAAGTGGATCGCTGTATTTGCCAGCAGGGCGATAGATGCGTTCCCGTGTGGATGTTTCGTCATCCAGCCCTTTGATGAGAGTCTCACCGGCCTGCTCTGATTTCTTTTCGGTAAAATATCCGGTTGTGTAAAAATACGTAAAGAGTCCAAATCCAGCCAGTAGAAGCACAATTGCCGATCCGGCTATAATCTGAATCCATCTTCGACGCTCCGCCCTTCCGGGGGACTCTTCATCAAGGTTTACTGACGCGAAGTCACCATTATCAGAATAGGTCCATCGAACCTGTTCATCCTTCGGTAAGTCATTCTCATCATCAAAATACAGTCTGTTTTTTTCCTGGCTTTCCATTGGACATACCCGTGCCGGGAGTCCTTACTCCAGGCGTCGTTCTTTCTCGAAGCTATCGAGGATCCCGTTTATAAAACTGACTGACTCATCACCGTCGTACTGCCGGGTTAGATTCAGCAAATCATCAATAATGATTCCAGCTTCCAGGTCCTGTTTCATGAGCTCAACAAGGCCCATACGTAATATACATCGGTTGATTATGGAAATTTGCGTAATATCCTTGTCGGAAAAGGATTGAATTACTTCATCCAGAGCATCCCAGTTATCGGTTACACGTTCCACAAGACTTCGGGCATATTCAATAGTGGCAGCTCCAGGCAGATCCCCGAGCCAGTCAAATTGAAGCACCTTTGACAGAGGAGCATTGATAACTTCCATCTGGTAAAGTGCCTGCATGGCCATTTCCCTGGCATGTGTATTCTGATGCTTTTTTGCAGTGGATGACTTTTTTTTACCCTTTTTTTTCCGGGGGGTAGTCCCTTTCTCATCATTCTTGCTCAATGCAAAGCCTCTTTAGGCCGGTTTATTTCAGTTTCTGGATTACCGATGCGCTTTCAATGGCAGCTACGGCAGCCTCATATCCTTTGTTTCCAGCCTTGGTTCCGGCACGCTCAATTGCCTGCTCAATGGTATCGGTAGTCAGTACGCCAAAAATCACAGGCATACCTGTCTCAGTTCCTACAGATGCTATCATACCCGCCGTTTGACCGGATACATAATCGAAATGCGGAGTAGCCCCTTTAATTACGGCACCCAGACATGTTATGGCACTATATTTTCCTGATCTAGCCATAACTGCCGCTGCAGATCCCATCTCGAAAGCTCCGGGAACTCTTACTACAGTGATATCCTCTTCAGCAACACCGTGTCTGCGCAGCGCATCAAGTGCACCTTCCAGAAGTCGATCCGTTATAAACTCATTCCAGCGTGCCGCGATTATACCATGCTTTTGACCCGCCCCCAGCAGGTCGCCTTCAATAATATGCATTTCATTTTACTCCGTGGATTTTTTAATACCGACAAGAACATATTGTCGAAACCATATTTGATTTGACCGGATTTTGAAACAGACCCCGGTCTCTTATCAATCCTTATTCATTCGATTGCGAAACTCTTCATAAGCTGCAGCGCCTTCCTTTTCATATACAAGGGCATCCAGCATATTAAAGAAAAATCCTGGGTCAGGAGTACCGGACGGAAGCATATGACCATTTACTGTTAAGGTTGGTGTTGCCTGAACTTCCAGAACTTCCGCCTCTTTGATATCAGCCAAAAGGTCCTGGTTTGTTCTTGCGGAACTCATACACCGTACCATCTTTCCCCAGTTTCCTCCAAGACGCTCTGTTAGAGCTTTGAGATTATCCGGAGTAATCATCGTTGCTGTAACCTGAAAATTAAAGATTCCATGATACAT
>JBNKQE010000245.1:0-7708 GCA_050295715.1 Leptospirales bacterium | reverse complement strand
GATCCGCTGGATATCTGGAGCGCTTTTATTGAGAGATCGGATTCGTTATCGGAGGATGAAATGGAGAAGCTCGAAGATCTAAAACAGGCTGAGGATTTGCCGGCGATAGAGTCTAAGGAATGAAAAATGAACCATTCAAGATCCATGGTGCTCGCCCTGAGATAAATTTGCAAAATGGATTTCATCCATGAACCCCGGTAGTCGGATCTTCTGCTCCACGTTAACACCTGCTAATTGAGTAACTGAACAGGAATGTTCGCTTGTCCCGTTTATGCAAGGGACAGTGGTTGGCCGGTTACATCTTGTGCGAAAATCAGTCACAAACTAATTGTCGAAAAAACTCTTACATTTCTGGTCCTTAATTTCCAGAAATCTGCTTTCAAACCACTCTTTCAACTTTTCTTTGAGATCATCGGGATTTTCAACAGAATCCAGGAGAGTGTTTGAGTCGAGCTGCTTCACAAAATCTTTTGGAATTGCACTGACTCCAGCTAAATAACGAAGCAAAAGGATTGGTTTTTTATGCTGAATCGCATATCCGAGTTCCGTAAGCGTTCCAACACTTCCCCCGACTACGATCACCATATCACCGGCAAGTATATTGGTCAGGTTTCGCGCATAACCAATACCCGTTGGAAGGTTTATAGTATTGTATAAATTTGAATCATTCTCATCGGAACCAGGAAGAATCCCGATTGAAATCCCGTTATTCTCTCGATGACCGCGACTGACGGACTCCATTACACCCCCGCGTCCTCCCGTAATCAGGATAGCTCCGAGATCCCCGAGAATTTTCCCAACATTATACGCGGCGTCATTCCTGACGGGGTCGTTTTTCGATGACCCAATAACAGTTACTTTTGCAGCATCCGATAAATGACTCATATTTCCCTCACAATTAAACTGTTAGACATAATTTATTTATTTCGGTTACAAAACTATTCAAATTTCATTTTGCGGAAATCCAGGCAATCCGGAATTGTTAACAGAAATTAAAAAGCTTATGCAATGTAACTGATCGATGGAAATAATTATTCATAATAATAGTATTTGTGAACAATTATTCAGAGGGAGGGTTGAGAAATAAAAGAGTTTTCCGGGGTTCGAGGTACACCGTCCCCCGGATCAGATGAGCTTCATGAGGAATCACAAGAAGTGAATCAGGATCCTTTTAGCTCTTCTTTTCTTGCCAGGAGGGCCTTTGCATATTTGCTATCAAGACCTTTCATGTGCTCTTCAGTTCTTTTGAGAGCATCATCAACTTCGGCAAGTGTCATTTTATTGACTTTCTTATTCTTCTTTTCTTCCGTTTCGGACATAGTAACCTCACGCCGGTACTCATATTTTTCCCGGACAGTCTACCAGTTTCCGGATGCAGCACTCTGGAAACAAGCATTATTTACTGCATATATTTGCTGCAAACGCAGTTAAATCAGTAACCGAGCTGCCACTCTACAATATTTCGAGATTTTTCCATCTCCAGGGATAATTGCAGGTCCACGGCCAGAGAGGCTCCACGGATTTTTTTCTCGAGCATCTGCAGAGATTCCACCTGTAGATCCAGGGGAAGGGAACCAAGTTCCGAACGATATCTTCTGCTCTTAACGGATGTGACAAAATCCATTGTGTGAATATCCGGATAATACACACGAACCAGTCGTCTTGAAAAATTCTCCGGATAATCAACCGGTGTATAGAAATTATCAAGAATCATGCAGTCCAGTTCACCGCTATTGTTGAATCTCATTACCAGATTTTCAAGAGCTATAACAAGCTGTCCCCGATCAGGGGTATTAATGGAACGGTTCAAGCTTTGCGTGTAAAAGGTTTTTATTTGCGGACGGTATTTTACAAGCTCCTTATGCTTCTTTACCATTAAATCAATATGATCTCGAATCTGTGTGAGAAGCTCATTTTTGACTTTTTCACGATGTTCTTTGAACGGAACTTCTTCTTTTACGGAAGCTCCAACTTCACTGATAGCAATATCGGCATTGCACTGCAGGAGGGGATCACTCTCCCCTGAGGGGCCCTGGGCAAAAAGACCAACAGCAAATGTAAGCAGGATTGCAATGAGTGCCAGTAATTTTGAGTACGATAATTTCATGGTATACCTCTACCTGTGTACAATCGGCTTCGAGACGGCCAAACATAATGTTCGGGAATCATTTTTTTATAATATGACATGAATTCCTCGGCGGATAGAACAAATTGCAAAATAAATAATAAAAATGAGAGAGGATAATTATCAATTCAGCATGAAAAAGAGAGGAATCGTAAGAGCGGATTAAAGGACAATCTCACCATGTTCCAGACCACAGGCCCGTATTACAGCAGCATAGATGTTCGTGGAGTAAAGGGCATCACCGCTAAAAGACCCGAGACATGGCGTAACTGTCAGTAAAATTTTGCAGTTTTCAACTGTTGATGCTATATAGGTATCACGTGAGATTTCTCTGTGAACCACGACCTCAATAGCATACATCCCCGCTTCAAAATTGCCCGGACAAACCTGGGTGTTCATGGCTATTCCCATCTTGATCTCATCGATTGTATCCTTGCGGCTCAGGCGTTCTTCCCCCTCTACCAGATCCTGTATGTCAGCAATTGCATTGCTGCAGGAGGTCAAAAAAACGGAACCAAGGATCATGAGCGCCAGAGTGAGAGTTTTTCCGGAAATATTTTTCATCTCAGGTCCTTTCTCCCACGCTTGCTGATTGAGGCAATTCATTTCTTATTGAACGCGGGTCAAAAAGGAGTATCCAATTACAAGCAGCAACGGATCGCTAAAAAACCTTCCGAAACGGGGAAAGTTGACATTACATTGAAATTCAGATGGCTATGTGTATTGACGGAAAAAGCGGAAGTGAAATCTCTTTCCATATAATCATATTGTACGGAAGGCCATTTTGCTTTAAAGTGGAATGTACGCAAAAAATTACCTCCTTTAAAGAGTAAGCCTTTTAAGTAGAATCGAAAGGGTAGAGAAATTGCAAAATATTAAGACAGTTGCCAGCCTGCGGGACGCATGGCTTGCCTATTTCAAAAAGAACGGCCACACGCATGTCCCTTCCGCCAGCCTCATTCCTGTTGGTGATCCCACACTTCTATTCACAACAGCCGGCATGGTTCAGTTCAAGCCCTACTTTGCCGGAACGGAAGAGCCTGAATTCAAACGGGCTGTAACCATTCAAAAATGCTTTCGAACTACTGACCTTGAGAGCGTGGGAAAAACAGCCCGCCATCTTACCATGTTCGAGATGCTCGGCAATTTTTCATTTTATAATGACTATTTCAAAGAAGAAGCAATCCGCTTTGCCTGGGATTTCTCCAGAGAGCACCTCAAGTTTGATGAGAAGCGAATTCATATCACTGTTTACGAAGATGATGACGAGGCTGAAGAGTTCTGGCATAAAAAAATCGGCGTCCCCATGGAACAGATCACGCGCCTGGGTAAAGAGGACAACTGGTGGGGACCCGCCGGAGACTCAGGACCATGCGGTCCCTGTTCCGAGTTATACCTGGACCGTGGAGACAGCTACTGCACATGCGATGATAAATCGAGCTGCAAACCGGGCGGCGAATGCGACCGGTTTATGGAATACTGGAACCTGGTTTTCAACCAATATCACCAGGATACAGAGGGAAAACTGCATCCTCTACCCCACAAAGGAATTGATACGGGAGCAGGACTGGAACGAATCGTAGCACTGCTCAACGATACGGAAAGTGTATATGATACCGATGAACTGCACAGTATAATGTCAAAAACGGAAGAGCTTACAGAAGAGCTTCGGGAGGACAAAAAGAGAGTCATTTACGGAAAGGATGCTACTACGCCCTTTCGGGTTCTCGCCGATCATTCGCGCTCAGTATGTTTTGCCATTGCGGATGGTATTTATCCCGACAACAATGGCCGGGGATATGTCATTCGACGCATTATAAGACGGGCTCTCCTTTTCGCCAGGGAACTGGGAATCCTCACTCCGGTTCTCCATCGTCTTGTGGATTCAATCGTCGAGATATACGGACCATATTATCCTGAGATTGCGAAAAACCATGAAGCAATCAAGAAACGTATACATTCGGAAGAAGACCGTTTTCTCAATACCCTGGAGCACGGGCTTCATATATGGGAGCAATATCGCCAGGAGCATATTGATAAAAAGGCAAAAGTATTCGGCGGCAAAGAGGCTTTTCGCCTCTATGATACATTCGGATTTCCTCTGGAAATGACCGTTGAGCTTGCTGAAAAAGACGGTATGAGTGTTGACCTGGATGGTTTTGAGGCTCTCATGGAAAAACAGAGAGAGGCAGCCTCAAGCGCCTCTTCCTGGAAGGATATAATACTCCCTGAGAACCTCTCCGTGGATGCGGCTTCCACAACGGAATTTATAGGTTATAATAAGAACGAATCAGATGCGAAAGTTCTTGCTATCGTGCAAAATGAGCGAGAGGTCGATGAGATCCAGGAATCGGAAGAAGCAATAGTCATTATGGACAGAACTCCCTTTTATGGAGAAAGTGGCGGCCAGCTGGGCGATACAGGATCTCTTGCCGTTCAAAACGGAGGGATCTTCCTTGTAAAAGACACTCAGAAAAAGGGACACCTGATACTCCATTCGGGTGAGCTTACTGGAGGTGTGCTGAAAAAGGGAGACCGTGTTCGAGCTCGTATTGATGATGAACGACGCAAGATGCTTACGATTCATCACAGCGCCACCCACCTTCTGAATGCCTCTCTTCGCAATAAACTGGGAGACCATATAATGCAGACCGGATCCCTTGTGGCTCCCGAGTATCTAAGATTTGATTTTTCTCATGGAGAAAAGATTGATGGAAATATACTCTCCTCTATCGAGGATGAAGTTAACCAGGCTATAGCTTTAAAGGCTCCCGTTAGTTCGCAGGTTATGCCCATTGAAGAGGCTCGAAAGACAGGCGCCGTTGCGGCTTTCGGTGAAAAATACGGTCACGAGGTCCGTGTTATACGAATGGGAACGGAGAAACAAAACCTCTCTGTGGAATTTTGCGGCGGCTGCCATGCAAATAATACGGAAGAGATCGGCCTATTTCACATACTGAAAGAGTCAAGCCCGGGCGCCGGGAACAGAAGAATCGAGGCAATAGCTGGAGAAAAGGTGGTTCGTTATTTTGTGGAGTCGTTCGAGACGATTGCGGGACGCATCACTGACTACAATGATAGAGTTGCCCGGGAAACACATGAAGATGCCGATGCAAAAAAAAGTCTGAGACTCGATGTAACCCTGCCCTCTTCAGACAGTATAGAAGAGAAACTTCACGCATCCTCGTCCGTTGTTCATGAATACTCGGAAAAATTAGATACGATACATGAGACACTTACCAGAGCTGAAAAAGATCTCATTAAATACAAAAAGAAGAGAGAAGAGAATCAGGCAGGAGCACTTCTGGAAGATACGGAATCCTTTTTGAAAAAAGCAAAGAAAATCGGCGATGTAACGCTGATCCAGGAGAAGTTCGACGACATAGACGTGAAGAGTCTTCGAACCCTTGGTGATGCTCTGAAAGAGAAGAGCAGAAAAAGTGTAATCCTGTTCGGAGCAAAAACGGATAAAGGTCCGGTTCTGCTTTTTATGGCGAACAAAGAGGCCGTAAGCGCAGGTGCCAATTGCGGAGCCATGATCAAAGAGGCTGCGGGAATACTTGGAGGAGGCGGCGGCGGACGCCCTGATATGGCCCAGGCTGGCGGTAAAGATTCATCAAAACTGGAGCTTGCTCTGGAGAAGGCTTACAGCATCCTCAAAGATTCGCTATCCTGACTGGAGCAATCGGATCTGTTTCAAAATAGAAGTGCTTGAAAAGGGAAACAGGTATTCCGGCACAATGTCTGCAATAGTGATCTTTGCGCCAGGGACTTGCTTGCCTGCCCGGGATCGGTGAATTTCCTCCAGGCCGTTTATGCCGGAATCCCTGGCAGGCGGCTTCCAGGCCCGGTTCCGGCGAGTCCCCTGACGAGCCGGAAGGCGCCGGTAATCCACTCTCCCGGAAATCTTCTGTTTTTTTTCGCTTGAAGTATCCCGGGCTGCGTGACAGAAATAACTGGCAATCTTTTAGAATCGGAAATATGACAGATTCCGGCATGGAGTGGTCATACAGGCCGGATACAAATTGAAATTATTATTGATGCCGTCTATAATTTACGGCACGGAGGAAAACATTGGCAGAGTATTCATTTGATGTTGCAGCAAAGGTAGATCGTCAGGAATTAAATAACGCAATTGATCTGGTACATCGTGAAATTGACAACCGGTTTGATTTCAAAGGTGCTAAAATTATTATTAAGATTGAAAAGGACACGATCCAGCTGCAGGCTCCGGACGACATGCGCATGAAGCAGGTGATTGACGTAATTCAGTCAAAGCTCGTTAAGAGAGACCTGAACCTCAAGGCCTTTCAATTCGGCGAACTGGAATCCAATGTGAGCGGCATTGTTAAATGCAATTGCGAGATCCAGAATGGCCTTACACAGGAACAGCTGAAAAAGATTACTAAAATCATAAAGGATTCAAAACTCAAAGTGCAAACCCGCGTTCAGGGAGACGCTGTTCGCGTAACGGGTAAAAGCAAAGATGACCTGCAAGAGGTAATCCAGCTGATTCGCAATGCTGATCTGGATTTCCATACGAGCTTTGAGAACTATCGCTGACCACATGACAGAAGAAGAACTCTCTCAATCCGCTCTGGAGGCCATTGAATCGGGCAGCTTTTCTCTGGCCCGCGAGAAATACGGTCAGCTTCTCGAGGCATACCCGGAAAATCCCGAATACGCCTGCGGTCTTTACACGGCCGGTTACTGGCAAAATCGGGATGACATCTTACAGGGGCAGGATCGTTCGGGCCGTGTCAGAGGAGCTCAACTGCTCTCCATGTGGGATAAATTTCAATCTATAGCTTCAAGACGCGAATACCCGGGTTACTTCTCATTTCGTGCTGCCATGCGATACATTCTAGGACTTGCTGCAGAACAGTATCGAAAAGCCTTCCAGGACGAGGGAGGCGGATCTGTCGACCTGGACATGCTACTTGAACTATCCGTTACACTGATTCGCATTGGTAATTACCGCGATGCCCAGGATATCCTGGCCTATGCCAGACGAGTATCAAGACCGGATGCACGCATCCTTTTTTTGAGCGGCGAAGCTCGTGCCTGTCTTTCTGATGAAGAAGACCCGGCCGCTCTTTCTCTGTTCCGGGATGGATTCTTCCTTCGTCCCGAAGCCCTTGATCCATCCCTTTTATCTTCCTCCACCGTTACCGGAGTTTTTCAGGAACTTCTGGAAGAATTCGCAGGAGATATGGACCGTGTCTACCTCTGGCTTCCCGCTTATTTTCACTTAAAATGCCTGCTGCCCGGCCTCCGTAAACTTCATAATGATGAAGTAGAACAGTTATTCTGGGAATGCGAACGACTGGAGAAGGATATTAATAACGAAAAATATTCTGAAAAGATTCGCTCTCGTCTTGCATTTTACTACATCGCCCTTATTTATTATTTCACGCATAACGAAGTGGATCGATCTGTTGTAGCAGATCTAAAAACCAGACTCGGACAGGCAGATACTGATATTCTCGATAAGCTAAAAAAACGACTGGCTTCCTGATTTTGAATTCGCACTGGCTACTCTGAGTTTTTTCATTCGACTTACCTGCTTATAAAACGGGGTAT
>JBNKQE010000244.1:0-7712 GCA_050295715.1 Leptospirales bacterium | reverse complement strand
ACAGCCGAAATGGTTAAACGCCAGCTGGGTGACTTGATTGACGGAATTTTAGACGGTGGTCCCTGCCGGATAGGAGTGGAGTCTACTGTTGTAAAACTGGAAGGAGAACATGTGCGAATTCTCAGAGAGGGTGGAGTCAGCGCCGAAAAATTAGAAGAGGAAGGAATCCCCGTCATACATGCAGAATTAAAGACCTCCTCATCCCAGGATAAACCATCAAATCAAACAGGTCTGCTTTCACCCGGGAATCTGCCCTTGCACTATGCGCCTTCGGTTCCTCTTGTTTACCTGGACAATATATTCATTGATAAACCAGATTCGGTTATATGTCTGAATAGTAATCCTTACATAATTAAAGGAGAAGATATTTCAGGGCGATCCACATCGATTCGAATTGTTTTTATTAATACAGTTCCTGAAACGATCTCCAGTGAAATCACGGAAAATGTAATCAACCTTTTCGGTCCACACGGAATTTATGATGTGGCACACAGGCTTTACAGGACTCTGGATGAGCTATCATCAGATCAATACGATCTTGTTGTCGCTGTTCCCCCCGCACTGAATGATATTGGCCGAGCCATCCAGGATAGGCTGTATCGTGCCTCCTCGTATAGAGGCTTCATAAAAAATAATAAGCTTATCTTGAAAAAAAGATAAGAGACAATCCCGGCGTATCCAGGAACACGAATCCAATCATTACTTGTACAGAGCTTTGTCTGTAATTTTCATCATTTTAGATCCAGTGATCATGGTAAGTTTTCATTTTTTCTGCAATTTATTCAGGTAATTGTGGTCATTTCTAAATGATGTTTTTTATTGAAATCGAGGAACCTGCCTGTAGATGAGGTATCTGGGAGGAAGGGGGACCTTCCTCCATTTTCTCTACTTTTTTTGATGACTGTTTTCACAGGGCAAAAAAAAAGTATGGATGTAGATGTAATTGCAGGAGGGAACCTATCACACCTTTATCTCGAAAACGACGAACCATCTTTATTGGTGATGTTCACGGCTGCCTGAACGAACTCAAACAACTAATTGAAAAACTCCAGGTCACTGATAATGATAGAGTAATCATGCTTGGAGACGTAATCAATAGAGGGCCGGATTCTGCCGGTGTTCTTCGATATATTTACGAACAAAAATTTGAAATAGTCCTCGGAAACCACGAATATAACTATCTGATGGTTTGGAATCATAGTGCGCATTATAGAATTCTTCATGATGAGATCGGATCAGATATGCACAGGTGGATTCTTAAATGGCCTGCCTATATCGAAGACAAAGATTTTATTGCTGTTCATGCCGGCCTTGCACCGGGAATCCCTGCTGCTTTGAGTCCCGTTGAAATATTAACAAACATCAGAACCTGGGATGGAGAGGGAAAGGATCTAAGAAATATGGAAAACCCTCCCTGGTATGATTTCTATACCGGTGAAAAAACCGTGTTTTATGGACACTGGGCCAAGCAGGGTTTGACTGTCAGAAAAAATACCGTGGGACTTGACTCCGGCTGCGTTTACGGCAACGCCCTCTCCGCATACGTTCTTGAAGAGAAGAAGTTATACCAGGTAAATGCAGTCAGTGTTTACGAAAAAATCGGACATTAATTTTTCTTCTTGCGAAGATAATGAAATTGTAATTCAATCGAACAATCGCATGAAGTTTTTTCTGTCACACTTACGGCATATATTATTACTTACAATTGTCATTCTGATTTCCGGCTGTGATATGCCGGGATTAATGAATAGAATCTCCAATAACGGACCCTACTCACCGGACTGGAAAAACCTTCGCATAATGCCGCATGGGACAACAGTGCAGCTCTCCAGGAAGGCAGGTATACATCACCTTATAGTATACACGGGAAAAACAAGTGATGCACATAAAGAGATTCAGGGAGTCAGCGGGGAGCTGCAAAAGATTGGCTACAATCTTATGACAATCCATGACACAGGTGATTTGAAACCGCAGACCGCAAACAATATTATAAGCTTGATGGACGAAGCCGAACAACGTCCCGGTATTCGAAAGCGATTGATAATACTATACGGAGATCAGTTAGCTACGATCCTAGAAGAAACATCAAACTGGGCAGTCCCTCCAATCGGGTTTATAATTCTTGATGCACACAAGATCCGGGAATCGAGTGAAATAAACAGGAGAATCAGCAGCCTGCCGGCAAGCATTCCCATTCTTCTTGTAGCACCAGGTCCGATTGAACTAAAAAGGGTCACAAAATATTTTAGATCATACCACAGCAAGAATCTAATAATCTCTATTGCCTTCATCGACCACCCCCTGCCGATCAACAATGAAGATCCATATTTTTTCCCTGCGGAATTACTTACAAACGATCAATTTCTTGATTATCTGTTAATACAGAAGCATTATCTAAAATGGATCTCTGCCGCCAGAAGTTTCAGAGGCGGATGTTCCTTTACAAGAGATGGCACAAATCAGGTAAAGCTCCATGAGCTTATGTCAAGCGGAGAACCGGAGAATGAACTATGTCCGCTATACCTGGTTACAAACTCAGGAAATCTCTACAGGGCGCAGGATGTAGAAACAAACATCTGTACATACAGATTATCTGAAACGAAAACTTTTTTATACTGTATTCCTTAAGCTATTATTGAATAATCATATAAATCATAAGTTCAGAATAACTGCTGCTGGCTGCCGTCAGAATCCGATTTTTCCGAAATTCGTGTTCCTTTACGAGCAGGCTTTCTGGATGTTCTTTGTGTTAAATCCTCTTCAAGCTCTTTTAATTTTTCAGAGGCACGCTGGATCAACTCAGGAGGCAGACCGGCAAGTCTCGCTACATGAATACCGTATGAATCATCGGCTGCCCCTTCTTTTACTTTTCGAAGAAAGACAACCTTACCGCCAATTTCGCGTACATCCATTGTCAGATTAAAAACGCCATCGCGGCTTTCCAGTGAAGTCAGCTCATGATAGTGAGTGGCAAATAGAGTTTTCGGCGATTGATTTCCTTCCGTAAGATATTCCACGACCGCCCACGCAATAGACATACCATCATATGTGGATGTTCCACGTCCGACCTCGTCCATTACAATTAAGGATTTATCCGTACAACGATTCAGGATACGTGCCGTTTCAAGCATTTCAACGAAAAAAGTTGATTCACCGCGAGTCAGGTTATCTCCGGCACCAATTCTTGTAAAAATATTATCGGCAATAGAAAGGCGTGCTGCGGCAGCCGGTACATAGGAACCCATTTGTGTTAGAATTTGAATTACCGCAACCTGGCGAATATATGTCGATTTCCCGGCCATGTTCGGTCCGGTAAGAACGGCAAATTTTCGACTCTGACCGTCCAACGCAACGCTATTCGGTATAAACGACTCGCCCGGCGACAGATAGGCTTCAACTACAGGATGCCTCCCATCCTCAATTGCGAGTTCTCCCGTTTGGGAAATAAGCGGTTTTACCCAGCCGCCAGAAACAGCAACAGTAGCAAGGGAAGAAATAAAATCAATATGAGATAGTGTTCGCATTAGAGATTTTATATTTCGATGAAGATCAATAGTTCGATCGCACAATCTTTTGAATTCACGTTGCTCTATCTCTTCAATAGCCCCCTCGGAACCGAGAATATCCCGTTCAAGGTCTTCCAGCCTATCGCAAGAATACCGCTCGTTTCCAACAAGAGTCTGCCTTCTCCTGTATTCCGATGGAACATTTCCGGATTGCCCGCGTGACACCTCGATAAAATAACCGACAACGCGATTGTATTTCACTTTAAGGGTTTGAATTCCGGTTCGACTCCTCTCCTCAGCCTCAAACTCCAGCAGCCATCGTGCTCCTTTATCTTTTGCTTCGCGAGCACGGTCCAGTTCGGGGATTGCATTTTCGCGTATAAAAGGAGAATTTCCAAGCACGGCCCCTGGTTCATCCACTACGGAATTCTCGATCGCAGATGCGAACTCAAGAAGATCTTTATCCGGCCAGAGAGAATCCTCGAAAAAGACATCCCCCGAGTGTTTCCGGCACAGATCATGAATTTGCCGGAAGGAATGAATTGTATTTCGAATGGCACCGAAATCACGAGGAGCGCCCCGCCCGGCTTTCATTCGTGAGAGTATTCTATCAAGATCGGAAACACCGGAGAGGTGCTCCATAACCTCTTCATGTAAATTTCTATTGCCAATAAAAACTTCGATAGCCTGCTGCCGCTTCTCAATCAGATTCTGTTCGAGCAAAGGAGATAGAATGGCCTCCTTAAGATACCTTTTTCCGGCAGTAGACTTACACTTATCGAGCACACGAAAGAGCGTTCTGTCAACACTGCCCTCTCCTGCATTATATACCAGATCAAGATTTCTTACCGTCTGTTCATCGAGAAGTACACTCTGTCCTCCCGGTCTTCTGAGAACCGGCGGATCGAGATTTATATCCGTTCCGGGAAAGGATTCCGTAACATAATGCAACAGCAGGGAAATGGCCCCCAGTGAAGGGTGCGACTCGGAATCAAATCCGAGACCCTTAAGATTGACTGAAAATCTGCTATTTATTCGTCTGACGCCTTCCGTGGGAGAGGCTTTCCATGGTTCCTGAGGAGATACTGTTCTTTTCGCACCCGGGAGTGTCTGTTCTATGCAGGGGAAATCATCACTTGAGACAATAATTTCGCCCGGAGAGTATCTGGAATAGATATCACGAATTGAGGTTCGTAAATCACCGCCTTCATCGCAGCCGCCGTCTCTGACAGGCATTTCAAGTGCAAAAAAATCTCCCGTGGAAACATCTGCCACGGCAACCCCGAGCATTTTCGCATCACAAACCAGAGCCATCAAAAAATTGTGTTCTCCGCTTCGCAACAGCGATTCTTCAACAAGAGTACTTCGCGACAAAATTCTCCGGACGACTCTGCGCATGAGTTTGGGATTTTCCGGATCTGCCTCCTGCTCGGCAACAGCAACTTTCTTACCGGCCTGCAGCAGACGTGCTATATAGTTATCTGCAGAATGAAAAGGGACACCGCACATGGGGACGCCGCCCTGACGTGCAGTGAGAGCGACATCCATGATGGATGCGGCTTCTTTGGCATCTTCAAGAAAGAGTTCATAGAAATCACCCATTCGAAAGAAAAGAATCGAACCCTTGTATTTGTCTTTTAACTCCAGAAACTGCCGCATGACCGGAGTGGCCAGCGGATCGTTTTTGGAGTCATCCTTTTTGCGTTTGTCTTTTTTCTGAGGCATTGATCATCGCAGCAGTAGCAAAAGGATTGCGCGCAATTCCGGAAACATCCCGAACGCGGCTGATAAATTTTGCTACTTTTTCCTGGTTTTTTCTTCCGGGGATATCATCTTCTACTCCGGAGCTGACATCGGCACCGATCGCAAAAGATTCCATCAGGGCCGGTATTACATTATCCGGTTTCAATCCCCCGGCAATTAGATAGGGGGACCTTACACCCTCAATATATTCCATGTTAATTTTTTTACCGGTTCCGCCGGGGATACCTGGGACATAGGCGTCCAGTATATAAAAAGGTGAATGACCAAAAACAGTCAGGTCGGAATCATCGACCGGTTCTCGAACTCTTACAGCAGGTACTATCAATTCATTCAGTCTCTCATGTGAAAAGCCGCTTCTGCGCAAAAAATTACGGAGATTGTTGACAAAACCGCTTCCCTCAACTACCTGAATATAATCGATGAGCGGAATATTCCGGAGAACATATCTGATCTCTTCTACTGAGTTTCCTGCAAAAACGGCCACATGACGTATGGATGGTTGTTCTCTACGAATTCGAGATATATAGCGAACAGCTTCAACAACAGGAACCTTGCGAGGACTTCTATCCGAAAAAATCCAACCCATAAAATCGGGTTTCAGGGAGGCTACATAAAAAGAGTCCTCGGGATATCTATTCCCGCATATTTTTACCATTCTACTGTTGGTCATAAAAAATCTCTTGTGATCCAGAATAGAAGGCTCCTGACCGAGGATCACCCATTTTTTGCTTGAAGGATTCTTTTTTCCTGTTCACTATCCAGAGTATTCGGTCAGATTGATATCTGATGGATGTGCGGGTTCAGGGTAAACTTGACTGTAAAGTAGTCTGCCCGGGAATCAGGCGGAGGAAGTATGCAGGAAAATGATTGGCTGTCATGGGAAACCAGGGACGATCTGGAATCCGAAATAAGGGAATTCGGAGATCGAATTGCCGGCGGACAAAATCCACTCTATGAGTGCCGCAAACTGAAATCCGAAAGGTTCAAATCCAATACGATTGAAATTTACGGTCCGCATCGTCATATTCTTCCAGCACAGGTTGAACACACTACCGACCGAATTGCCTATATTCTCTCCATTACAGACGCTGCCGCAGAAACCTGTTCTGAAGCCCTGAATCGAATCGTAATCATTCCAAGAGTTGTTAGAAGTGAAAGCAGACTTTTGACTCATATTTATAATCCTCAAAACAGGACTCTGCATGTGTATATTTATCCCACTCGATTCCACGAGTCAGTAGATGCGGGTCTCGGTGCCAGATTCCAGAATCAGCAACTAAAATTTCCTGGAATGATAGAAAGTCTGCTCAAACAGCTTCGTGAAATTCAGAATTCAGGTAATGTTGATTCCCTGCACCATTTTATAATACCGACTGATATACTGGATGACGAAGAATTGACATTGCTCGCAATAGCAGAAGATCTTTCGGAGACTGTAATGGCCATGGAAAATGCAATCTAAGGTAAAATTTATGAGTATTAATCCGGATCAGGTCGAAAGGTTTAATGAAAACGAATCTAGAATATTTGCAGTCTTTGGAAAGAACAGTCTCAAAGATTTAAGAGACAGCAATGATGATGAAACAAAGCGTAAATACGAAAGAGAATTTCTTGCTGCAACATTTGATATCCCGGAAAATAAAGTAATACTATTAAAACAGGTCCACGGAAATCGAGCAGTGGATGTTGAAAATAATAGTGATCCGCTGTATTTTGCGGATGCTGATGCAATGTACACGAAATCGAGAGGACTTGTTTTATGTATAAGAACAGCAGACTGTCTCCCTCTTTTTTTTACGGCCGTAAATTCTGATAGATCTATTTTTTGCGGAGGTATGATACACGCAGGCTGGAGAGGATTGAAATCGGGAATCATTGAAAAGACTATTGAAAATGTCAGAAAGGATATCTTCAATAATGATACGGTTATTGAATGGGAGATGCGTATCGGACCTGCAATAGGAGTTGAGGAATATGAAGTTGGACCGGAAGTAGCGGAGCACTTTAAAGAGACCTTACCAGGTAAGGGAGATAGAAGCTATCTTGACCTTTCAAAATCAGCAGAGAATCGAATCAATGATAAAGATGATAACAATGACAGGATAGTAACAGACATGTCATTTATGGGATGTACGTATAATGAAAATGAATTTTTCTTCTCCCATCGAAAAGGCGACTCGGGAAGAAATCTAAATGTTCTTTATTTAAAATAGAATACGTCTTATAGAATCAGAAAGATTAGAAAAAATCAATGGTGGACTCCTCCCCTTTGCAGGGAATAGCTGCTATTATTCAAACTGAAACTAAAAAAAATAACTCAATACGGTGCAGCGGACCATTATAATGGATGATAACAACAATTCATCAGAAGAAATGATCAAATACAATCGTGCTCTCAAAAAGGCCACCCTGGATGTTATGTTCCAGTTGTGCGATACCTTT
>JBNKQE010000243.1:0-7713 GCA_050295715.1 Leptospirales bacterium | reverse complement strand
GGATCGTAATGTGTTAAACGGTCTGGGATATATGTGGAACCCTCGATCGAGTTCAGGTGGACTTCTAACCTCCCTTTTGAACTCTCAGATGTGGCTGGAAGCTGCCGGACAGATATTTTTTTCACTCTCAGTTGGATTTGGAATTATTATCACGTATGCAAGTTATCTCAAGAAGAATGATGATGTAGTGCTTTCCAGCACATCCTCAGCCTCTGGCAATATTTTTGCCGAAGTTGCCCTGGGCGGGATGATCACAATACCGGCTGCATTCATTTTTCTCGGACCTGAGGGAACGGGAGGTGGTACATTTCAGCTGGGATTTATTACTCTGCCAATTGTATTTGAACATATGGCAATGGGAAATCTCATCGGGTTTCTCTGGTTTTTTCTTCTATTTATTGCCGCAGTAACAAGTTCGATCTCCATGCTGCAGCCAGCTATCGCATTTTTTGAAGAAGGTCTGGGGACAGGACGAAAGGCCAGTGTAACACTTTTGAGTATGATAACGCTTTTTGGCTCGCTGTTTATCGTTTATTTCTCGAAGGATCTCAAAGCACTTGATACATTTGATTTCTGGATTGGATCTTTCTTTATTTACACACTGGCCATGCTGGAAATCATTCTTTTTGCCTGGGTTTTCGGGGCGGATAAGGTTGTTGCTCAGGCCAATGAGGGATCTGTTATAAAGTTGCCGACTGTAGTTTCCTTTTTAATCAAATACGTCTCTCCTGTATATCTTCTGACAATTTTCTTTTTCTGGGCCTATCAAAATGTGCCTGGTTATGTAAAACAATTCAGGGAAGACCAGGTAACTCGTTATACAATTGGGTTTATTGCGATACTGATGATATTTTTCATTATATTGATAATGACTGCTGTAAGAAGATGGTCCGGCCAGAGTAACCAGACAGTTGAAGGGGGTAAAGTATGACATTTGGTGGATGGGTTGCAATGATTGTTTCTGTTTCATCCGTTACATTTTTTTTCGGGTGGACGCTTTATCTTGTGCTGACGAAAGAGAAAGATTCGAGTCATATCCACTCAACAATGGATGAGACTCCGGATATTGAGGATTGAAAATCTGAGGTTTTTCATGAAGAAGTTTTTAGTTAATTATGGATTTATAATTTCCGTGGTGTCTTTTCTGGCAGGGATTGCACTTGTAATTGTGAGTTTTATCATTTTATTTTCTCATACCAGGGGAGACGGTTCACATGTCGTTGACTTTGAGGTTCGCAAAGGAGTTGGTTCGCGGACTGTGGGTAATGAGCTTGTTAAAGACAGGTTGATCGATGATGCAACAAATTTCAGAATATTACTGCGTTTAACTGGAAGGGGAAGTGATGTAAAGGCAGGACTCTATGAACTCAATGATGGTATGAGTCTGATGGAAATTACCGATGTCCTTACAGAAGGACGCGTGCAGATGACAACCTTTACAATTCCCGAGGGATGGAACAACAGACAGATAGCCGGGTATTTAACCTCAAAAGGTTATGTAAATTCTGAAAATGAATTTCTTGCGATTACAAGAAACAAAGAAGTTTTGAAAGCTTTTTCAATTCCAGCTGATTCAAGTGAGGGTTATCTATTCCCTGAAACCTATACGATTCCCAAAGGGTATCCGGCTGTAAAAATTCATGAGGCTATGCTTCGTCGATTTTTTCATGTTGCTGAAGAGCTTGCCGAACCGGAACAGCGTATACCGGAAATCCTTCATGAAACATTGATTCTTGCATCAATAATTGAAAGGGAAGCAGCGAGGAAAGAAGAGTTACCGATAATGGCCGGAGTATTCAATAATCGTCTGAACAAGAAGATGCGTCTGGAGTCCTGTGCTACAATTCAATATTTGCTTCCGGAACCGCGTGAGAAACTGTATGACAGGGATCTGCAGATCAAGTCGCCCTATAATACGTATAAGAATACCGGTCTCCCGCCGGGACCTATATCGAACCCCGGTAAAGCGGCTCTGGATGCAGCTCTACATCCGGACGATAACGAGTTTTTGTTCTTTGTTTTGAAACCGGATAACCATCACCATTTTTCAAAAACATACGATGAGCACCTGGTGGCAAAAAGGAAATATCTGGGAGAATAGACAGGGCGTAAACCTGGCTGGTGTCAAATATGGCGAAAAAAAAGACAACAAAGTCATCCGAAGATGAAATCGATAATAGATCTGATGAAAAAAAAGAGTCATCTGAAAAGAAGGGAAAAGATCGTAAGATTGAGGCTGTTTATGAATCTCTTGTAACCCGGCTGAAGACTCTTGAAAAAGAGTATAATGAAATACAAAACAATCTTCAGAAAAGCAAAGAATCGACTCAGAAAAACTCGAAGGAAGCCCGTGAAATCCAGGAAGAGTTGCGAATTCGCCTGAACGAGATAGCAGAACAAATTGAGCATACTCGAAAGTTGATTGATAATTTCACAAATGACCTTGCAACTCTCAAGTCACTTTACAGTGAGACCGAGGATCTCGTATCGGATGTAGAAAAACGACTTATTCGGCTTGAATCTCAAAAACCTGGCAATCCGGCAACTCTGAAGGCCGATCTTACCGAAATGTTAAAAGAGTTGCAGGAGTTGAAATCGAGGAGGGAGGCTTTGAGTGAGGCTATTGCCGCCTTGAGTGAGAAGATATAACTCTCACTTCCTATCGGCTGGCAAAGATCTGCCTGATTGTTGATTTTCTTCATTATTATTATTTTCTATTGAATGATTTTCATAGAAATGTTTCGGATACTCTGCTTTTCCGTCTTAAACGGAATTCTAACTAATGATTATGTCGTATAAATAATGTTGTATATGATTTCACAGACCAGGTCCGGATTATGAACAAGAATTACCAGGAAAAAACATAATCTGACAAAGATTGCGATAAGAAACATACTATTTTCTTGACCCGGTACTCATTTACAGAAGAATGGCAGATCTCCGGGTGTGGGGAATGCCCGGGAAAGTATAACCGGGCGATCAAGCCCTAAACTGAAAGAATTCGGTATAATATTATGAGTAACCTACTGCCAGCACAGAAAACTCCGTTTGTAAGAAACGAAGACCTAAAAACGGAGTGGTATCTGATCGATGCCAGCGAGCAAACACTTGGCCGTCTCGCGTCACGTGTAGCATATATGCTTCGTGGAAAGCATCGCACCGACTATTCACCTCATCAGAATATGGGCGATCACATCGTGATTGTTAATGCAGATAAGATTGTTGCGTCCGGTAAGAAAATGGATCAGAAGGTTTATTATCAGCACACTCTGTACCCTGGCGGATTAAAAACAGCAACCCTGCGTGAGAAAATGGAAAAAGATCCTACTTTTGCCATTAAAAGTGCAGTGAAGCGTATGCTTCCCAAAGGACCTCTGGGACGAAAAATGCTGAGTCGTCTTCGTGTGTATGCTGGTGAAAACCACGAACATACAGCTCAAAAACCTCAAAAAATTGAGGTTAGCTATAAATAAGAATCGGTTTATAAGCCGTTCATTGTGGAAAGTGAAATTATGAGTGATAAGAAATTCAATCAGACTGTCGGAAGAAGAAAAAACGCTATTGCCCGCATCAAGATGGAAGCCGGTAGCGGAAAGATTACGGTAAATGGAAAAGAAGTAGAGAAATACTTCACAGTTCCTCGTATGCTTTCATGGGCAATTGCTCCCCTGGAAACCGTAAGTATGCGCGATACATATGATATCAAAATTCGCGTACACGGTGGTGGAGTCAGCGGTCAGGCTGGTGCTGTTAGACTTGCTATTGCACGTGCACTTAATACTGAAAATGAAGCTCTTCACAATGACCTTAAAAAAGAAGGGATGTTTTCAAGAGATCCCCGTATGGTGGAAAGAAAGAAATACGGTCTTCGAAAAGCGAGAAGAGGAACACAGTTCTCAAAACGATGATCTACGGGTCTTTGTTTCCAGACACAAGAAGCGCTCTTTGGAGCGCTTTTTTTTTGACTTTTTATATGCAGCTGATTACGGAATCGAATAGCCCGATTCATTTTAAAAATTCCGCAAACTTTTAGTATACTTAATTTCATCTATACGGAAATCATTTTTTAATCCCTTTTTTATTGCTGGTGAAATCGGGAACATATTTTGAGTTGTACATTGATGATTACTATTGGATAGACTCTGTGAATTCAGCTAAATATCTTATCTTAAACCGGTTGAGAGAACGTATTTATGAAATCGGTAAAAACAATGATATTTGTTTGCTTTGATGCAGTGTCAATTATGAGAATGAATCTCAATATAATTGACAACAGGAACCTCTGTGGTTATACTGGCAAAGGGCAGTTATGGAGAATCTTATTGTTGGTTTGATTGTAGTGCTTGCGATTGTTTATCTGGGAAGATATTTCTGGCGAAAACAGGTAAGTCGGGACAATTCCTGTTCAACAAATTGTGGTTGTTCTACGGAAAAAAAATCTGTTTGAAGTGGGTGATGCAATGACTCTTGATCAATTGAAAAATGGGCAGATAGCCCTGATTACCGGATTTAAATCAGATGACGACACAACAAGCCGTCTGGCGGAACTCGGATTGATTGAAGGACAAAGTGTAAATTTTATAAAGAGAGCGCCGCTCGGTGATCCGCTGGAAGTTCGTGTAATGAACTATAATTTATGCATACGCAAGAAGGATGCATCTGAAATATATTGCGAATTAGTTAAATAAATCTGGTATTGAGAGAACGTCTGGAACAATGAAAACTATGGAAAAATCTGCAATTGAATTCGCAAGTGAGGTTACATCTCGTCGTCCGGAAATAGCACTGATAGGAAATCCAAATACAGGTAAGACCACAGTATTCAATGCTCTTTGCGGGACCCGGCAGAGAGTTGGTAATTTCCCGGGAGTTACAGTAGAAAAAAAGACAGGCATTACATTGTTGTCCGGCGATAAGCAGGCAGACGTTATCGATCTGCCGGGATTATATAGCCTTAAAGCCGTATCACCGGATGAGGATGTTGCGGCAGACGTAATTATGGGGCGGGTTACCGGTACCAATAAACCGGATGTTATACTTTTCGTTCTTGATTCAACCAATTTAAAACGTAACCTTTATTTATTCAGTCAGATAGCTGAACTGGGTATGCCATTAGTTGTTGTATTAACTATGACAGACCTTCTTGAGCGAGAGAATATCAAGATAGATTTTAATGAAATGGAAAAACAACTGGGTGTTCCCGTGCTTCCCCTGGTTGGACGTGATAAAACTCAGCTGGATCGTATCAAGAAGGTCTTGTTTGAAAGTATTCAAGAAAAACCTTCCTCCGGTATTTCCCT
Source organism: Leptospirales bacterium (assembly GCA_050295715.1). Lineage (GTDB taxonomy): Bacteria > Spirochaetota > Leptospiria > Leptospirales > Leptonemataceae > JBNKQE01. The sequence continues at coordinate 2,413 of JBNKQE010000243.1, read as the reverse complement.
GAATTTTCCCGATGATCTGGAAAGAATTGCGTCGGACTTAAAACATAAACTGGATAAGCATGTAAGTCTCAGCCACTTCGAAGCACGTGAAATACTGTTTTTCAAACAGTATACATTGCTGGATCATTATAATAGTATTCCTGAAGCAATAACTGTAATTGAAGATGCTCGAAATAGACTGGGGGGCAGGTGGGCTCCTTCCATAATTGCTTTTAAGCGATATGCTTGGGCAGATTCTCTGTTAAAAATTGTAGAGAAGCGAGAAAAGCCCAGAGGGATATCTCTGACAGAAAGACTGGACTCTTTTCTTACAAGCAGAGTATTCGGCCTTCTCTCTTTTATTGGGATTATGTACCTGGTTTTTCAGTCCATTTACACCTGGGCCGGGCCTTTAATGGATTTTATTGACAGTTCGTTTTCATTTATGGGCGGGGTAGTCTATCAGTGGCTGGATGGGATGCCCATTTTACAATCACTTGTAGTTGATGGAATGATCTCCGGTGTTGGATCAGTAGTAATTTTTGTGCCGCAGATTGCTATTTTATTTCTCTTTATCGCATTTCTTGAAGATAGCGGTTACCTTTCCAGAGCAGCTTTTTTAATGGATCGGTTGCTCGGATGGACAGGACTGAATGGAAGAGCCTTTATTCCTATGCTGTCAGGGTTCGCCTGTGCTATTCCTGGAATTATGTCCACACGAATCATGCCGGATCCCCGTGCCAGGTTAACAACAATTTTGATTGTTCCTCTCATGTCATGTTCTGCCCGGTTGCCCGTTTATATGTTATTTATCGGAGCTTTTATTGAACCTGCATTTGGAGCCGGATGGGCGGCATTTGCTCTGTTTGCAATGCATGCCCTTGGAATAATAATTTCTTTGCCAATTGCGTGGGTTTTGAATCGCGGAATACTCAATACACCATCTATACCATTCGTGCTGGAGATGCCGCCTTATAAAATGCCTCAAGCATATAATGTACTGTATAGAGCTTACGAAGCCTCTAAAGACTTTCTGATAAGAGCAGGAACTATTATCTTTGCGATGTCCATTTTCATATGGTTTTTAAGTTATTTTCCAAGGCCTGCCCTCCTGGAACAGAATGTCATAGCTGATGCTAATTCAAAGATTGAAGATCTTAAAACAAAGTTGTCAATTTCGGATAGTGCAGAGCAGGAAAATATAAAACTTCAGATATCCGAAATCAAGACAGGAGTGAAAGCAAGAGTCGCATCAATGTATCTGGAACAGAGCATCCTGGGTAGAGCCGGTAAAGCTATTCAACCCGTTTTTGCTCCCCTTGGATTTGACTGGAGGCTTTCTGTCGGTATTTTGAGCGCTTTCCCCGCAAGAGAAGTCATCGTATCCACACTTGGTATTATTTACAATGTGGGGGAAAATGTTAGCGAAGAGTCTGAAACTCTCAAGTCCAGACTCAGCAGCGGTACCGGTGATGCAGCTCCTTATACACCTCTGACAGCAATCACATTAATGGTATTCTTCGCGTTGAGCAGTCAATGCATGTCAACTCTGGCCATGGTGAAACGAGAACTAAATTCATGGTCCTGGATGATAGGACTTTTTACGTATATGACTGTTCTTGCATACATTATCGCAATTATTGTAAAAGTCACAGGGACAATGCTGGGAATGACATGAGGATCCAATACGGGTATTTTGTTAATATTATTTAAACAGAGATCATTCACACCATCACAGATCTGTAAATATGATGTGTATGACTCCTGGAGAAACCAGGGCCCTGGTTAAGAATTACCCGGATCATCGTCAGTAACCCGTGAAGTATTTCCAGAGTTCTATATTTTCAGGCTTGAGTACCTCCGGCATAAAGGGATTTTTATATATCCAGAATTTCTCACCGTCACATATTTCAACTGAGTCCGGAACTCCTGCTTTTTGAACCGCTTTTTTCTCATCCAGTCGACTGGTTATTATGAAATCGTATCCCGGAACATCGCTGTACCAATGAATGCTATTTATGTGAGCTCGCAGTTCCAGAGAATCGAATACCTGGTTCACCTGTATCCCTTTTGTTGAAAGCATTGATACGGGCTTCGCGCTCCAGTAATCTCCCAGGCCAAAACGCAATGGATATTTTTCGCTCAACCGGTCTACGCATTGTACTGTTGTAGGCTTGAATTCAGGATCCGGTATATTCCCCTTATAATTACTCAGATTTACGAGGAGTAAAAAAGCTGTAATGAATATTCCAATATAAGAGAAATGTTTTGTATCAATATTGATAATCAATACTGGAAAGAAAATCAACGGGTAAAAGTAGATCGGAAAGTTATATCGATCTATAACAAAGCTTATTTTTTCATTTGAAAATATTATCCAGGTGAGCTGCAAGATGATTGGAGTGATAATAAAAAGCGAAACAGAAAGCAACAG
>JBNKQE010000242.1:0-7718 GCA_050295715.1 Leptospirales bacterium | reverse complement strand
GATAAAAGGTTTTACGATTGCTTATAAGGGTCTAGCGACATTTACAATGTCTTATAAAGATTTGATCTTAGGTTTTTTTTTTGGTCACGGAGATTTTAATTTTTGTTGCTGTTAACTTTTTAATGATGATTTGATTATTCGAATTGACTCGCTCTGGAGAAATTACAGGCTCTAAATACAAATAATTGCTAATTATTTTATGATGTATATAATACATCTAAATATTATATACGCTTATCGTTTCATTTTTTCCACACCGTTTAGAATCACAGGATATTCCTGGAAGAGTCCTTCGTAGATTTCTGTATAGATTTCTCGGATCTCGTCATCATTTTTATGCTTTTTCATTAGCTTTTTAAATTCCTCTGTAAGAAGTTTTAAAAACAGTTTCGCATTTATTTCCACTTTCAAATAATCGCCGAGTTTCGAATTTTCCAGAAGGTGCATCAGGTTCTCTTCGCCATGTTGGCCGCATCCTTCGCCCAGTCTTACTGCAAGGAGGTGCAATGTGTCTTTGTTGAATCCATGAATTTGAATGATACGTCCGATACCATAATTCTGGTATACTTCGTGATCCATGTCATTGATTCTTAAAAACTCGATATATTTCTGTATGTATTTGCTGTCTGAAAAAGCAAGTGATTCGATCGCATCTGTACCGGCAGGAGTTTCATCATGCGACCACAACAATTCATTCTTTATGGAATATTTGATTACTCCGTCCACATAATTAAGAATCATGGAGTGAAGCTCTTTGTAAGAAGCCGCTTTCCTGAAAAACAGGCTCTCTGAAGTAATGTAAGGGACTTCATGATAGTAGTTTTGTCCCTTGTCGTCAAATGCGATCTGCTCTTCTTCGCGCAGTTTTTCCGTTTCTTCGCTAAACTCCTCAAATTCACCGTCTGTGATAGCGCCAAATTGAGGATAGATAAACGGGTATTCTTCCAGATGATCTTCTAATAGTTTTCGCGATGAAACGAGTTCAACTAATTCATTTAGAACTTGCTTTATCTCGTCAGGGTTGTTCAGGTTTGTTTTTAATTGCAGCATTTTGTTCTCCACTATCACAGGTGATGAAATATTTCTTGCCAGAAAGATTGTAACCGATTATTATTTATTGATTATACGTCTACATCTGAATCGATTTCCGGATCAACTCAATTTTGACTTTGAATGGTTAGCTTTTGCACATTTTATTGTTTTTAACTAAATCTTAACGCACACCCGCATAATGTTGAACGCTTGTTTATACGTTAGATGGCACAATATTGTGTATGTTAAAAAAAATATGTCGATTTTGCGCATGAGAGCATCACACTGCTTTTTTGCGGTTCTACGATTGATTTTGTTTTACCGATAGAAAATCGGGCAGCTTTCTCTCATCATTCGCATAGGCTCGCTCAATGCGTAAGAGAGAGGGACCAAGCCTTTCGTCTTCCGGCAGGTGGCAGGGAGCTGTAGATTCGGGTGAGGCAACGGTGGCATCCCTTGCCAGGCGGAATCTCATTTCCTCCCGGTATATTGTTAGTAGCGTAACGCACTGAAATCTTAAAAAAGCGAATTTTTGGAAGACACGGGATATTTAAGAATTCAAAATACTATGTCAATTTTTCCGCAAATATTCTGTGGATTACTCCTGAGGAAAATACTTCAGGAGGTAAAATGAATAGCCTGTTTCAATAAATTTACTCAGAAGATCAAGTCTAACAGGATTCAAAAAAAGTCAGACTGCCCTTTGAATTTTCATCAATTCAGTACTGACTGCCCTTCGATAAATGCAACAAACTCCTGATTCGGGAGCGCCTTACTGAACAAATATCCCTGACCCATTGTACAGCCGATCTCTTTTAAGAATTTAAGCTGGCTACGGGTCTCGATTCCTTCAGCAACAACAGATAAATTCAAACTTTGCGTCATTGTTAAAATTGCTTTGACCATGGCTGCATCTTCCGGATCAGAAATAATATTGTTTATAAACGATCTGTCTATTTTGACAATATCAACCGGCAACTGACGAATATAGTTCAACGAGGAAAACCCTGTTCCAAAATCATCAATCGCAATCTTGCATCCAATATCTCTGAATTGTTCCAGTGTTTTTATATAATTCTTGCGTTCAGATAATCTCAAACTTTCAGTAATCTCAATAATAATTGAATTGGACTTTGCAAGCTCCGATTCAGAAATCATACAAAGAAGCTTTTCTAAATCATTGTTTGCCATGAATTGACCGGGAGAAAGGTTGATCGAGACCCGCAGCTGTGTATTATCAGGCGATGACCATGATCTCGAATCTCTCAGAGCCTGTTCAAAAACTTGGTGCCCCAATTTTCCGATCAGACCATTTTTTTCAGCAACACTGATAAAATCTTCCGGTGGAATGAATCCTTTTTGTGGGTGATTCCATCTTACAAGGGCTTCCGCCCCAATGATCAGACCATTTTGTAAATCCACAATAGGTTGATAATACGTTGCCAGCTTATTCTGTCGCAGAGCAATATTCAGCTCATTTGCAATCCAGTGACGACGATTCGCATTATCCTGAAGCTGATGTGTAAAAAAGCAAAATGTATTTCGTCCAGCTTTTTTTGCCTCGTACATGGCACCATCCGCATTACGAAGGAGAACATCAGATTTCTCACCATCTGTGGGGTAGACTGTAACGCCTATACTTGCTCCGGTATGCAACTCATGCCCGTCGATAATGAGTGGTCGGGAAAGTTCTGATAATACTTTATTCACGATAGGTACGATATCATCAATGCTACCTAGATTTGTTAGTAAAATGAGAAATTCATCTCCCCCCAGCCTTCCTACAGAATCGGATTCTCGAATGCCTTCCTTGAGTCGCAGTGCAGTCTTTCGCAGAAGTTCATCGCCGTGATGATGTCCCAGAGAATCATTGATGGATTTGAAATCGTCGAGATCCATGAAAAGTACTGCAAATATCTCATTGTTACGGCGACTCGATAGTAACAATTGCTCCAATCGATCCATCATTAAATTTCGATTCGGAAGTTCTGTAAGACTATCGAAATTCGCCTGTCGCTCAATGAGTTCCTGGCTCTTCTTACTATCTGTGATATCGCTGAAAACAGCAATATACCGGTATACCGACCCACCATCGTCACGAAGAATGTTAATCGCAAGCCATTCCGGATAGATCTGAGAGTTCTTTCTCCTATTCCAGATTTCGCCTCTCCAGGTTCCGGTTGACAGAAGTGTTTCCCACATGTTCTTAAAAAACTCTCGAGATTGCTTTCCGGAATTCAAGATTTTTGGATTTTTTCCGAGCACCTCTTCCTGGGAATAACCGGTAATCTTCGTAAAGGCAGGGTTCACGGATATAATGTGATTGCTTGCATCTGTAACAAGTGTTGCTTCGCTTGCTGATTCAAAGACTGAGGCTGAAAGCTTTAATTTTTCTTCAGATATCTTTTGTTCGGTGATATCCTCAATAGTAATTACAGTTCCTTCTACAGAGTTACTCTGATTGGAAACGTAAGGCATCATCCGGACCAGATAAAATCCTTCACCCTTTCGAATTTCCATTTCGAAAGAGCTGGTTGATTTAATTACACTGCCGATTCGATCAAGGAATCCTGAATAGTCAAAAGTCATTGTCACCCCGGCCAGATTCGGATTTTGTCCCGGAGCCATAATAAAAAAATCCGTAGCCATGGAGTTGTATCGTGTAACAAACAAATGCTTGTCTACGACCAGAATCGCTTTATGCAGGCTGTTCAAAATATTTTCAAGATCATCATTCGCCGCGGCAAGCTCTTGAGTGCGACTGGTCAACTCATCATTTACCGTAACCAGTTCTTCGTTGGATGCTTGCAACTCTTCGTTGGCTGTTTCCAGTTCCTCATTGGAAGCCTGCAACTCTTCGTTGGATGCCTGCGACTCCTCGTTCAAAGATTGTAGCTCTTCATTAGCTGTTTCCAGTTCTTCAATAACTGTCTGAAGATTCTCTCTTGTGAGCGTCACTTCATGTTCCAGCTCCACAATTTTCTGACCTGAAGAGACGGTTTCACCCGAATCCGGTGACTCCTCTCCCTGAGGCTTCTCATCCATCAATTCAAAAGTGACTACAAGAAGATCTGTTTCTGTTGGATTGCCTGTTTCGACATGATGCACTTTCATTTTTCCAATTCTGGAATTGCCGTTTACAATGATATTTTGAGGATTACTGATAGTACTTTCATGAGATCTGGATACTCTATGTACAAAAGCACGAAGTTCAGCACGAAGTGACGGTAAAATAATATTAAATATATTGAAGTCTGCTTTTCCTTTCTTGAAGGATAGGAATGGGGAACAATCGCCAAAAAATTCCAGAATTTCTCCATCTACCGTAATCAAAAGACTCGGTGGTACATAGATATCGAAAAGGCGTTCATGACCCATGACTTCAGGAGTCTTTGCCGGAATCTTTTCAGTCGCCTTAATTGTCTTTGTGGAAATTATGCTTTGAAGACGAGAAAATCCACTAAACAATGGAGTCGAAACATCCCGTTTTATATACAGTTTATGTTTCTTATCTTTTTCAAAAAAAAGGGAGGAATGTTTTCCTATGCTTTCCGATTTCCCGAGAAAAAGGACGCCGTTTTGACGTAAAGAGTAATGAAATATTTTGAAGACTTGATCCTGGAGTTCCAGCTTAAAATAAATTAGTAGATTTCTGCAACTTATCAAATCCAATCGAACGAAGGGGGGATCCTGAATCAAATCCTGACGGGCAAAAAGAACAACGTCCTTGATTGCATTGTCAATCTTGAACATTCCATCCTGTGTGGAGAAATATTTTTTTATCTTGCTTCCGGTTACTCCAGCCAATGTTGCTTCGCTATAAACACCCAGCCTCGCCATCTGCACAGCTTCGCTATTAATATCCGTTGCAAAAATCTGAATGCGATACTTATCCCGATTTTCACCCAGTTCTTCTGCAAAAATCATGGAAATCGTATATACTTCTTCGCCACTAGCGCATCCTGGAACCCAAACACGAATTTCGTCTCCTGGCGATTTGGTTTCCAGGATGCCTCTGATTTCTTCTCGCAAAGCCTCGAATGCTTCCGGATCCCTGAAAAATGCCGTTACGCAGATTAAAAAGTTTCCAGCAAGTTCCTGAAGCTCTGCACGATTCCTGGATATGTAATCTCCATAATCTTCGAGAGTTGAAATCTGGAGTGCAGTCATGCGACGCAGGATCTGTCGAGAAATTGTAGCATCTTTATAGTTTGAAAAGTCCATGCCCGTGTGTTCAATAATTTGTTGAATAATTCCTCGAATCGTAGAAGGAGGAGCAAGCTCTTCATCTTCTACAATAATGGGCGCACGTGGACTGGCAACAATTGAACTTAATTTTGTCGCTATATCACTGGGAGTAAGAACGAGATCTGCACCACCTGCACGCACAGCAGATTTCGGCATACTATCATATTTCGCAGATTTCGGTTCCTGTGCGATGGTAATTCCGCCAGCGGTTTTGATTGCCTTGATCCCATGAGAACCATCTGTTCCAGTTCCGGAGAGAATGATACCGATTGCATGATCTTCCCGGTCTTCTGCCATGCTCATAAAGAACCTATCCACAGAAGGCTTGGGGCCAATTTTATTGTAAGGCTTACTCAGGAATATTTTTCCACTTTGAATTGTAATGTCATAATTGGGAGGAGTGACATATATCATATTGGCGACAGGGATTGTATTGTGTCGCGCTTCCTCCACTTTCAGACCTGTCTCCCTTACCAATAGATCAACCATTAAGCTTTTATGGTCCGGCGACATATGCTGCGCGATTATGTAAACCATATTCGATTGGGGGGGGAGATTTCCGACAAAAGGACGAAGTGCTTCCAGACCACCGGCTGAGGCGCCAATTCCTACAAAATAGAGATTCTCTTCTTCGGGTTTGATCACATCTGATTCGTTCAATGGTTTACCTGAAATTTTGTTTTTGTTCCAGGAAGGTTTCAGCAAAGAGGAATGCTAAAATCAAAGGAAAGTCTGATATAAAAAGAAGAAACTGCATTATCCCCTCTCCATGAGCAATAATATAAATTAAACCGAAAAATTGGAAGACAGGAAATTATGGAAGTAACATTTTCCATAAACTTCATCTGCCTGGCTATTGTACATTGTTTATACCCAAAACATAAATGTGCAAGTCTAAATTTGTCAACTTGTCCGATCAAGTAATAGGAATTTATTCAGGTCCCCTGATTATGTGGGAAATAAACTTTTTGAAGCGCAAAAATCCTTCGGATATCTTGAAAAACTCCTAAGTATCCACACAATAAACCCTCCGGAAGCTGTAAATCTGATATTCGAAGGATGGAAACAACACAAATCCGAACTGGAAACAGGTCCTTGAATAATTCAAAGCCAAACAGCCGTAATACCAGGTAATTTACAGAATCCGGGTTCAGGCAGTAGATTCGGTGGTGTAGAAACGCAAATCGTTCGCATTAAACAACTTCAGCATATGTTAGACTTATGTAGAGAGGGAGTAGGCTTTCTTGCTTTAATTTGGGACTTATGATATAGCATCATAAACACGTAAGTATTATTAGTCACATGCGTACATGTGAAGGCAACTCCCGGAAATTATCTTCCATAATCGGGTTCATTTTTATCATTCGTGGGGCGGTGGTCGCTCCGGACTATTTTCCGGAAAGCAAGACTCGGGATATCCGCTTCACGACAATCAAGTTCATTCTCCAATTTTTTTTATCTTGACAAAACCCGTATCTAATGCATCAGTCATTTGGTAAACTGGTTTACCGAATGGGAGGAAAGACAATGTGGATGAAATCTCACTCAATGAGTATCAAAGGGCTGAGTGCAGCTCAAATCTGGAAGATCTGGTCCGATGTGGATCGTTGGTCTGACTGGCAAAAGGATCTGGAGTATGCGAAGCTCGATGGGGAGTTTCAAGCTGGCCAAACGTTTCTATTGAAACCTAAAAGCGGGCCACGGGTTCGCATTTGGGTACTTGAAGCGGTAAAGGACAGGGGATTCATTGATTTGACTCGATTTCCACTGGCCAGGATGTATGGATCCCATCAATTTATAGAAAAAGAAAATGAACTGGAGATGACAACTACGATCAGCATTGAAGGTCCTCTGGCATTTCTTTGGAGAAAACTCGTAGCTGAAGATATTGCGAATAAACTGGATGACCAGATGTCGTGGCTGATTGAACAGGCAAAGAATGGATAAAAAAACCGCTTTTATGCGAGAGGATGCGGATGATAGTCCGGGTTTTCTTTTATACCGTCTGACACTCCTCTGGCAGGAAAAACTTGGCGAAATATTTGAAAAACTGGGCTTAAATCAAACAAGGTATGCAATACTTGCAACATTAAAATATTTTGAAGAACGCGGAATGACTTCCAGTCAGAATCAAATTGTTCAGCAAACTAAAATTGATAAAATGACCCTTTCAAAATCCGTTCGTGTTCTGGAAAGAGATCAGCTTGTGATTAGAAGTCCGTCTTTATCCGATAGTCGATCTATGGTTGTAAGTCTGACTTCAGGGGGTCGAAAACTTGTTTCGAAGGCAATCCATGAAGTGGAGACAGCCGACGAGGAATTTTTCAGTTGTATGTCAGAGGAACAGATGGATCAGTTCAAAGAGATCAGTCTTTTACTTATCGAAGCCGGAGCCAGAAACAACCTTGATCAATGAGATCGTCATTTGCCCTGGGAAG
>JBNKQE010000241.1:0-7731 GCA_050295715.1 Leptospirales bacterium | reverse complement strand
TGGTCTTGAAAACTTCTCAGAATTTCACCAACATCGAGAAGAAAGTTTCTGTCCGTTCCTTCAGGCATCATTTTTATCCCGTGCATAAAAATAATCAAGGGGGCTAATGTAACGCTGAAGATCCCTTTCGGTTATTGAGAGATAAAGAGAGGTTGTCCTCGTACTTGCATGACCCAGGAGAAGCTGTATATAAGGCAGACTGGCTCCGTCTTCAAGCATATGTGTTGCAAAACTGTGTCTGAGATTATGAATGCTGACCGCTTTAATAATACCCGCTCTTCGCACGGCATTCTTGAAAACCGTCTCTGCCGAACGGATGCTATACATTCTGCTTTTATCTTCCCGGCTAAAGAATAAAAGATCCTTTGGCATATAACTGCGATAATATTCGCGTAAGCAGGAAAGTGTATTCGGAGATAGAATTGTGTAGCGATCTTTTTTACCTTTGGATGCTACGATGTGTATTAACATTCGTTTACTATCGATGTCGCGAATTCGAAGGTGAATCAGTTCGCTTACTCTGCATCCGCAAGAATATGCAAGCATGAGCAATGCTCTATGTTTTATGTTCACAGTAAGCGCAAGCATAGAGTTTATCTCTTCTCGTGATAATACAACCGGCCTTCGAATTGGCAGTTTCTGTTTTGGGATACTCAATCCAAAGGTATCTTTCTTGAGTATCCTTCTATAAAAGAATATAATTGATGACCTGGCAAGGTTAACGCTTGCAGGTTTCCATTTTCTTTCCTTTGTAACAAACAGAAGGTATTTTTCAACATCTTTTTCGGTGATTTCCTGTGGTGGACGTTTGTAATATTTTACAAGTCCTGCCATATGATTTAGATAAGTTTTCTGTGTATTCAGACTGTACCCTCTAAGGATCATTTCATCTGTCATTCGGTTTCGCATGGCTCCCATATGTCGTCTCCTGAAGATAACTATGGCAGCACCGAAAAGAACGATACTCTAAGTACAAGCTTATTTTTTATGTATTACGTGACATAACGATGAGGCTACCGCGAAGCGGTTTAGTTCAACGGTTATTCCTCGAATGCACATAAAATGTTCATAAGAAGAAATAACTGCATTCAGAATAACTTAGGTGAAGTGTAAATTATACGAACTCCAGGTCAAATAAAATATCATTTTAGTAGATTACTCGCAATGCGAGTAATCACCCCGGATATCATTAAAAAGCAATCCATTAATTCTATCACATATCCAGCGGGCTTCTGATGTTTTCCAGTTTCCTGATGCTTACATGAGTGTAGATCTCTGTAGTCCGTGATGAGTTGTGACCCAGTAATTCCTGAATCGAACGAAGATCCACACCACTTTCAAGAAGATGTGTGGCAAATGCATGCCTCAGGGAATGAATGGATAATTTTTTATTTATGCCTGATAAATTTAGGGCATTCTTGAAAATTTGTTCGGCAGTTCGAATACGTATATGTCGATCTAAAGACTGTCCGGGAAATATCCACTAATCTGATGTCTCCTGCAGTCGATAACGTACCAGATCATCAGCAGCCTTCTTCGATAGAAGAGTGTAGCGGTCCTTTCGTCCTTTGCCACGTTGGATTCTGATCATTCCCCGATCCACATGTATATCACCAGGTCTCAGTCGGACAACTTCACTGACTCTTAATCCACCTGAGTAAGTAACTGATAGCAGAGCCCTGTGTTTTGGATTTTTCGCATAATTCAAAATCTTTATTACTTCGTTCAATGAGAGTATCGAAGGTAGAATCTTACTTTTTCGAGGGCGGACAAATTGAGGAAATGTCACTCCCAGAACCTGACTGTAAAGAAAACTGAGCGCGCTCATCATCTGATGGACCGATGACGGCGAAAGATTCTCTGAAATACCATCCATGAATCCCTGCAACTCCTTTTGACTGATTACCGGAAACTCACCGAATTTGTTTATATATATTCTGATCCACCTCAAATATGACTGAATTGTATCCCGGCTGTATTTTCGAAATTCCATGATCTTTCTGGCTTTTGTGATCAGGTCAGTCTCATCCTTTGTAAAAAACAGGGATTGAATCTTTGAAGATGTCTCTTCCGAATAAGGGATGACCCATCTTCTGATTTCCGGATCCCATCTTCTTCCCGGTAGCGACCGGATTCTCTCAATGACAGACTCATTGTAAACCAGAGTCTCAATAAAAATAAGACCCCTCGCATGGCGAATGCCGATCTCAGAACTGCTGTTATGAAGATTTTTATTCCCGGTCATTTAATCATTATACAACAACCCTGTGACATCCATTTTGAATTCCTGAAATGACTATTGCTATGTCTGAAATGTATGCAGCTTACAATACAGGATAAGATTCATCCTCTACTGAATATTAAAAATTGAAAGCTTTCATTTGATCCTGACAGATCATCGGTTTTTTGGCTGTAATCAAAATATGTCAATTTATTCACAAATATCAGATCTTGAACATCACAATGTTCAACCGGGAATGGTTTAATAATTCCCATCACCTGACCCATATTTTAGATTACGCAAAGGTTGCAGATATCAATAGGGAACAGCGAAATCTTTGCGGATAGCTTCGATATCGGCGAGAACCTCGGGGCTCAGTTTTACATGAATGCTCTCCAGGTCACTCTTTAGCTGAGCAAGTGTTGTCGCACCGATGATGTTGGAGGTCACAAACGGTCTTGAATTTACAAAGGCGAGAGCCATCTGAGCTATATCCAGATTGTATTTTTTTGCCACATCTAAATAGGCCCTGGTAGCCTCGTTGCTTCGTTTCGTATCTCTCTGGTTGTAGCGGCTTCCGGATATGGCCCACCGGGTCCCTTCGGGGCGCTTTCCATCCAGATATTTCCCCGTGATAAACCCGCTGGCAAGCGGCGACCATGCGAGCAGTCCCACATCTTCCAGAATCGCCGTCTCCGCAAGCTCCGGCTCGAAAATCCGACAGAGTAGGCTGTATTCGTTTTGTATAGAGACCATTCGCGGAAGGTTATGCTTTTCCGACAGCCTCGTGTAGTTCATCACACCCCAGCTGCTCTCATTGGAGAGCCCTGCATGCCGTATCTTTCCTGCCTTTATGAAATCGCTGAGGGTTTCGAGAATCTCCATCATCTCGTCTTCAACCTTTGCCCGATCTAGACCTGCCGGATTATAACTCCAGTATCTTCCGAAATGAAAGTTGGTACGATTGGGCCAGTGAAGTTGATAGAGGTCTATATAATCCGTCTTGAGTCTTTTGAGGCTCCCTTCCAGGGCCTCGGTCATATTCTTGCGGTCCAAATAATTCTTACCGTTGCGAATCCATGACATCCCGGGGCCTGCGACTTTGGAGGCGAGAATGATCTTATCCCGGTTTTTGTTTTTCGTGAACCAGTTACCTATGATTGACTCTGTTTTTCCGTAGGTTTCACCGGAGGGAGGCACTGCATATAGCTCGGCTGTATCAAAGAAGTTTACTCCATGCTCCACGGCCATATCCATCTGCGCATGACCCTCTTCCTCATTGTTTTGCTTGCCCCAGGTCATCGTTCCAAGGCATATTAGGCTTACCTCAATGTCAGTTCGTCCAAGCTTTCTATATTCCATTGTGTCCTCGCTCTTTTAATGATTCATCTGTCCTGTTATCAAAACAATAATTTCTAAAATCTTCGGATATAAGCAGTCTGTTTTACTGCGAATACTAGTAATAGAAAATATGACTTTGCAATTATTCGCAAAAGGGATCGATAGGCCGAAGGAGGGGCCTGCGAAAAGCTTTCGCTTTGAGCGGGAAGTCCCTCGGCCGGAGAGCCCGGCCCGTGTCTCGCCCTTGCGAGAGACGGGTTTGCCACTATATTTGACGTATAATTAGGGCTGAAATTCTCGGTCCATGATAGCCCAGTTCTCCGATTGTCGTTCGGCCCACTCCGCTTCCGGATAGTAGATGCCTCCTGCCATTTCTAGTATGAGCTTCATGTAAGGCTCGCCCGGATCATAGTCTTTGCCTGTGAGATAAACCGATCGCCCCCATTTTTTCTTGGCCTGTGTATGGGAGAATACTCCGCGAAAGGAAGCGACATCATGATTGTTCAGCGGGAAACTGTATTTTTTTGACAGCTCTTTTACTATTTCTACGACCTTTTTTTGCTGTTGCTTGTATCGCATAAGGCTGGACATCCCTTTGCCGACTATTTCTACCTGTACGCAGTGATCGTTCGTATCCGATGCGGCCGCCGCTTTCGATTCCAGGCGGTCCATGATCTGATAGGCCCTGCCGTCCGTATCTACCATGAGCTGCGAAGATAACCTTCGCGTGGAGAGAATATCTATCGCCTCACTCATTGTTGAAGTTGCCGTGAAGTGTAACACCGCGCAGCTTACCTCAATGGGACCACGGTCCGGGTAGTTAAGTCTTCTCTCATCGGGGAGTTTCCCTTCGCTGTCACTCTCTACAGATTTCAGTTGTGCAACGGGGGCCTCCGTAAATCCCGGACCGCTGTCAATCTCCTCTCGTTTTTTTAGCGACTCCGGATTTTCCAGCACATAGATCCATCCAAACTCGTATCGATTGGCCCACTCCTTCTCATCGTAGTATTTACCGCCCAGTCGTTTTAAGAGTTCCTTGACTATCGGATCCGTTTTGCACCGCTGCAATTCTATGAATCCGCCGAATCGCTTCTTTGTATGATCATGACTGAAGATTCCCTTTCTGGAATCAATATCGTAATTATTCAACGGAATATTGTAGTGTCTAACTATTCGCTCTGTCAGATTTTGCAGGCTTTCAAACTGCGAATTGTTTTTTACTATTTCTGAAATACTCCCTTCCAGTGAAATATGAATGGATGTATCGTCCATGTGCGGCGTTGCGGGATATCGTATATTTCCAGGAGAGACAGGTCCGTATACATCTCCGTTTTTCGATATTATAAAGTGGACCATCCAACCCGATTGTATGCTCTTCTGTAAGTATTGCGCAGGGAGTCTGTTCCCGGTATTATGGATCACTATGGAACTTACATAATCCGGATTGCGAGACTCGCTCAGTGAAGCAATTTGTTCTTCCGGTGGACTGTCTGTTGCTAATTGTGATGGATTGCTTACCAGTGGAACTGGAGAACTGGATAGTAAGAGTTTTGCAAAAGGCTGCGGACTGTCCAGTTCATTCTTTTGCCAGAGAGGATCGTCCCTGTGCATGCACGATGTCCCTGTGGTAAAAAGAGAGACAATGCTAATAATTGCCAATGATAAAATGCGGAGATCAGGGTTTAACTTCTTATTTTTCTCTTTGCGTAATCTGTCGTCGATAAGAATATACGTAGCCGTTTTTCTGCCTGAATTGTTCATATTTCGTAACCTGAGGACATTTCACCTGAAAGGACCCTGTCTGTAAAATCAGAAATTTTATAGTTTTTAAACATTTAATGATAGTATCGCAGGTGAGTCCTGTAAATATAACCTGGTTGTGATTAACTATTTCTAATCCGGTGACGTCCAGAAAGTCTGTGCGAAATGGAATCCGAAATAGTGTGATTGTTCTTTACAAATGGAGTGTCTATTGTTCAATGATTTTCAGGAAATATGTATGCCCTGTAATTTTATGATTTCTTCCTTCAGAAAGATTTTTCGCCCGATGCTATTTGGCATCCTTACTATTCTCTCTATGGTAACAGTGAACTCCTGTAAAAAAGACGATCCCCGGACAATTCTCTTTCTTGGAGACAGCCTGACCGAAGGATTTCGTCTTCCCGATGATAAGTCCTATCCCTCTTTGCTGCAGCAGCGCCTGGACAGGGAGGGGATTCCTGTGGAAATACTGAACGGTGGCCACTCCGGAGACAAAACCGGCGATGCTCTCGTTCGAATGGATTCCATCTTCGCCGGGCATGACGGTAAAATAGAGGTCATGATTGTTTTTCTCGGTGCCAATGACTCTTTTGATGCTGTTGACCCATCCCTGATCAAGAGCAACCTCATTGATATTTTTAAGAAGGCCCGAAGATACAATCCTCAAATTGAAATTTACCTTATGAAGTTCCCCGCTCTGAAGAGTATTTTACCTGGTTACGAGAAGGATTTTGAAGCGGCTTTTCTTGAAGCCACTGCAAGAGCCAATGTTTCCGTGCTCCCTTTTCCAATGCTCGGAGTCTTTGGTGTCCCCGAGATGAACCAGGATGATCAAGTCCATCCGAATATCGCGGGGGCTAAAAAAATGGCTGCTAATATCTATCGTATCTGCAAGGATCGGAATATCTTCTAGCGGTTTGTTTCTCTCTTAATTATTAGAAGTACTGCTTCTGGTCTGGCTGGAATGCAGTATTGATTGTTTATATCGGTATTTTGATGAAATGCAGGTCAGGAAATTCCTGACTGTAAATGCATGGTAATGCTCAGGAGAAATCCTTGCTCAGAGCATAGGTCTCACGTTTTAGAAATTCGCTCAATAGAACGGTTGAATCGAACTTCTGAATGACATCGGCAGTGATGGGAGCCCCAATCCTGTAGCGGATGTTCTTCTCCCTGGGTCTTACAAACTCGCCCGGAAGAAACACTGTCCGAATGTAAGGACTTAAAAAACCGATTGTCTGAAATAACAGGGAGTTTCTTCCATGAAAGTAGAGTGGTATGACCGTTGCTTCCGTTTTCCGGATAATCTTTGAGATCCCTTCATTCCACTCTCTGTCTTCCACCTTTCCGCTTTTCCACTTGTAGGATGAGACCTCTCCGGCAGGAAAGACATGGATCATCCCTCCCTCTTTCAGATACTGCAGCAACTTCTTTAGCTGATTTACATTCTTCTTTTTCGCGTGATTTGTTTCGTAAGGGTCCACGGGGAAGAGGACCCTTTGCAGTTCCCGTATTCGAAAGAGAAGGAAATTTGCCATTATCTTGTAATCATGACGAATGAGGGAGAGGAGCTGAACAATGACAAATGCCTCAATTCCACCGAACGGATGGTTGGAGACAAACACTATCGGACCTTTCAATTTTCGCAGCTTTTCCAGTTCCGCGTTTTCCGGAAGATCAAAATCAACGTCCAGTTCAGATTTCACAAGATCAATAAATGCAAACTCTCCGTCAGACCTTCCTGTAACACGGGTATAACCTGTGTTAAGCCTGTGAATTCCCAGTATCCATTCCAGAGGATACGAAATCGCCCTGTAAAAACTCCTCAGAGTCGGAGATTTTATTGAACCGGGAATGTCGGCAAGTATGTATTTTTCCGAATTCGGTTTCATTACAAATGATTATGGAAGTTGGCTTTCCTGACTCTCTTCAGAATACTCATCGTCATTATTTTGATTGTTATTATTTCTATTTTTCTTTAGACGAAAATGATCCCTTAATTGTTTGTGCATTGTTAATGATTCATTGCGTTCGGCAAAAGCATGTTTCCATTCATTTTTCAATAAATCTATCATGCGTTTGTTTATAACTTTATCTTTCGGAGTTTTGCCACGCTGTAAATACTCTTTAACATAAGTAAATTTGATATCGGGAAAGAGCAGGCTGTTTTTTTTAATACTATCATTCAGTGCTAATCGATAACTTCCAGGTTCGATTTCCGGGAAAAGCAGCATCACGCGTGTCTCATCACCCGGTTTTAAATGTGAGTATTTTTCATGTTTGGCTCTTGTTATTGCAAGCCACCTGCGGTCTCGATTTTCACGTTCCTCTATTGAAGATGTATCATCGCCGTAGTAGTGATTGAACCAGGGAGGGATTTTTGTGAAGAATTCATAGGATGAACTTTG
>JBNKQE010000240.1:0-7746 GCA_050295715.1 Leptospirales bacterium | reverse complement strand
TAACAGATTTAATTTTTCCCGGGCGAAGAGTTACTTTTTCTATTCGTGTCACATATCCACTTTTGCTCAGGCGAACTGTTACAACTTCGCCGTCGCTAAAAATTGAATTTTCGTAAAACGCAAGCTGATCTTTATGTGAACTGTTCGTATAACCAGATCTGTTTTTTTCGATCAATTCCACCAGAACATCGGCCAGTCTATGATGTCCCTCTTTCACTGTGACCTCCAACGTAGCAGTCTGTGGCAGAATCTCAAGATTCATCGTTGTAGTAAAATCCGATGTTTGAGCGGCGGTCACTTCGAGATCTATTGTCTTCTGGGTATATCCATCCTGAGTGATTTGTATGGAGATGGTCTCAGGAGATGACGTCACACTTTTAGCCAGCAGGCAATATCCTCTGGCGTCTGTCAGAGTCGATATCCCCGTCCCCAATATTTCAACTATTGCTTGCCCTACATACTTCCCGCTTGTATCCAGAACCAAACCGGATATCAAAGCCACATCTGGATCGGAAAGAGCCACAATGGTAGCATTTAGATACACAGTATCTTTCTCTACAACTGTTGTGTTTAATGTCTCAGTCTGGTATCCACTCGCCGATACTACCACGGAAACATCGATTGTCGGATATTCGGGATTAAAAAAGAACACATATTCTCCCAATGCGTTCGTAATTGCATAATCAGTGCTGTTGACCAGTTCCACGCGAGCGCCCGAGACAGGGTTTCCCGATTGATCCTTTATTTCTCCTCGCAACAAAGTAGCAGAATCGGGAAAAGGATATTCCACTTTCGGCCGCATCGTAAGCTGGTAACTTCCACCAATAGGATCAAATGTGGTAGTATCCAGCGAAAGCGGGTCG
This sequence comes from Leptospirales bacterium, assembly GCA_050295715.1. Lineage (GTDB taxonomy): Bacteria > Spirochaetota > Leptospiria > Leptospirales > Leptonemataceae > JBNKQE01. Next base: position 6,883 of record JBNKQE010000240.1, on the reverse strand, counting down.
AAATAATCATAATAACGACCTGACGCTGTTACACTATAAATACCTTCAGGAAGATTCATGTAAACAATATAGCCTTCACGTGTATGAATGGGTCTTTGAACGATTCCATTGAGGTAAACCTCAACATCCTCCGTAATCACCGAGTTGTCATCGAATGTATCCAATGGTTGAAAAACCAGTGATACTTTTTTTATTACTTTTTCCAAAAATATCTTATTCATTTTATAGTTTCTCCATCAATAGTATAAAATTACTATTCCCCGATACTGGAGAATTCCGTATCTACCTGAACGACACGGGTAAACGTACTACTGAGCGATGACGGGATTCGAACCGGAGTTATCATATATGTTGAAAACAATTTATACGGTTTAGAAAATAAACTCCAGAATTTGTTGATCTCGTCTGTATTCATATTCACTGGAACGATTCGCAAGACATCGTTTCCGTTAGCGATGAGATTACCTTTCAAATTTGAACTATCTAGAATGGGATGATCATTAAAAGTCGACATGATTTTCTCAAGAACCGTAATCTCGGCATATTCGGTTGCTGAGAAAGGGGTGAAAGAAAAATATACGTCAACAGTCAGTGGTGAAGGAGTCATCGTCCCAAATCCAGTCCGTATTGGTTCTTCGTTTGCCATATACAAGTTTTTATGTATTTGATACGGATAAATAGAAAGAACTACACTCGGGCCCGGATTCACGAGAGCGGGAGAAAACGATGTAATAGCTCCAGATACGGATAATTCCTCTACATTCGCAGCCAGAACTGCGCTCAATGATGTATAAATATCTTTTAATATTGTTCCTGCCGTCATTTATCCAACCTCACCCAACGCCATATCATAGTATTTTTTCATATCTTCTTTACCAAACGGTTTACCTGTTTTCTGGAATTCTCTTCTAACCGATCGCATAACATGCCTCATGCAAATGTCAGAATCATCCTCTGCAGCGAAGAATGCCGCATTCAGAGCAACATTTTTGATATTTCCCCCAGAAAATTGCAGTTCATTACTTAAAAAATCAAGATCTATATCCTTACCAACCGGGGCTTCCCCGGGGAAAACGCGTTCCCAGATCTTTCGCGCAGTGAGCTTATCTGGCATTGGAAATTCTATCATATAATGAAGCCTTCTCCGAAATGCTTCATCAAGATTCGATGCAAGATTTGTGGCAAGAATTGTCATTCCATTGTATTCTTCCATTTTTTGTAAAAGATAGGCCACTTCAATGTTTGCATATCTGTCTCGTGCGTCTTTAACTTCGCTTCTTTTTCCAAAAAGAGCATCAGCTTCGTCAAAAAAAAGGATGGCCTGACTGTTTGCCGCTTCGTCAAATATTTTCGACAAATTCTTTTCTGTTTCGCCTATATATTTATCCACAACACCGGCCAGATCAACTCGATATAGATCGAGGCCCGTCTCTTTCGCGATAACACCGGCTGCCATGGTCTTACCCGTTCCAGAATGCCCGGAGAACAACACATGTATTCCTTTAGCAGACGTACTTTTTCCCTTGAAACCCCAGTCTTCATAAACCGTATCTGAATGCCTGAGATGATAGGCTAGCTCCTTCAGTCGCGCAATATGGTCATTAGAAAGAATAAGATCTTCCCAACTAAAATCTGGCTCAATCTTTTTGACTGTTCCCGGAAAATTAACCTGCATCCTTTGCCGACATATTCGATGGATGTCATCCAGAGTAAGAGTAACTCCCTCTTCTCCCCTGACTCCGACTTCTGCCCGGGCATCTTCGACAATCATTCGAATCTGATCTTCGGTAAAACGATATTTTACTGCCAGACTTTCCGGATCTATGAGCGAATCTTCTGTCGCACTTCCATTTAAGTATTCGTGCCAGATGTCTGTCCGACGCTGAATATTTGGATATTCAAAAAATACTTCCTGAATAACTAAGTTTCCTGACAATCTCACATAATCGGAAAAGCGAAATTTCTCTTCCACAGTAAAAAATACCGGGCCTTTCAGCCTTTTTATAATTTCAAAAATATATTGCTCTATATCACCGCTTTGCGGATTAGACTTTTCAAAATCCAGGTTTTCCAGACTGATTAACAAAACACCGTTCAATAATGAAATTTCCCGCATGATATCCTTGCTCAGGTTGGGCACTGCATGAATCGAAATGTGTTTCATCAAATAATCAAGATTCGCCTCTATAACCCTCAAATCATTGTTACGAGCATAATTGATTATAAATTGTTCCTTTTCCGCTCGCGATGCCCCTCTCAGAATAACGCACGGAATATTCTCTTCTGTTCTCGCATTCTGCACAAAATGATAAACTGTGGAAATAGTATTTTCATTTCGCTTGAAAGACCCGGATAGATTCCAATCATCTTCGCTCCGAATCATTAAATAATCTGACATATTCGCGGGTATATCAGTATCACCCAATAAAAAATCAACAATACGCTTCAATCCGAAAATGAAATATTCACAATTTGCATCTGAAATACCAAAATTCTTTCCAATTAACTGGTAACGACTTAATTTCCCATTATCCATTAAAGCCGTTTGATACTCCACCCATTTGTCCTTTTCAAACAGTCCCAGCTTTTCCATCAGCGCTGGAAACAGAATATAATAGCCAGACTCATACCGAGTCACACCTGAACGCTCCAGAAAATCAGGCATAAAAAAGGGAAGAACCGAAGTCAAAACTATTCTCTTTTCAACATCATTCAGCCCGAAACGATCCGACAACATTTTGAGCGGCAAAGCTACTCCCATTTCGGCTGCGCTTTTTTCAAATTTTTCGAGCTTTGATTTGTATTTTTCTAAGATTTCCGCTTCACCATCAATATATTGCGGACCCACAGCATGAAACTCAGAAATTTTCTCCAGCCTTCGCAATTCCAGCAAAAGATGTTCGTATATAATTTGACTTTTATTCATATACAATATTAGCCTGAAAAATGACCCATCGTGCATCCCATCGTTATCCACATCCTCTGTTCTTAAATAATTGATATAGACGTGATAACGATGGGACTACACGTATGGTTTCTAAATTGAATAGTAACACAACATATCTATACAAAAAAGCATTTTTTGAAAGACCATGTCCGACCAGGTCCGGTTCTGTCCTATTCTGTCCTATCTTTATTTTACAAGGTCCCATCAGATCAGACCAAACACCAAAGTTCGAACTCAAAAACGAAACAATACAACTGCAAAAATTCACTTTCCATACAACAATTAGAAGAACGTTGAAAACTCAAATATTCCAGGAAAAATTAATAGACCCTGTTTTCCTTCTCCATGAGGCATAAGGATGAAGGGCGAATATACCAGACAAACAGAATTATTTAGCTATTTTTCGATAGAAGATCATATTCCGGACAAACACCCGCTCAGAAAAATCCAACAGTGGACTTTCTGGGTGAGAAAAGATCCAACAAAACGCATGTTTCTACAACAGACCCAGAAGCCCTTCTTTTTCGAAAAGGTAAAATTATAATTGGCGGAGATAAGGGATACGATACCAGAGAATTTGTTAAAGACATTCGCGACATGTCAGTTATCCCTCATGTGCCGTAGAAGAAAAATTCTGCTATCGACAGGCGAACTTCCCGACATAAAAGCTATAAAATCAGTCAGAAAAAATGAAAACTTGTAGAGGAAATATATGGCAGCAAAAGACAACCGGTCTCCAGAGAAAATCCCGGTTTAAAGAAACCCGAATCAATTCCTGGATCTATACTTTTTCAGCGGGTGTGTACAACCTGCTCCGGATTTCTGATTTATTACGACCGGAGACTGCATGATGGTAACAGGTGAGATCGCTTATTTCTTTTCCGGTTGAGAGTCCGGGAATTCATTCCAGACAGCTCAGAGCATATACATTAATTGATAATTATATGCTATTTTTCTGTTTTGTTCTCTTTTTCAACGGCCTGCCAGTCTATGAGTTGCGACACAGGCCACAGTTGGCGAGGAACACAATGGGCACAGGCAGGGGCCCTTGCCCATTGTGACATCTCTAGAAGGTCTTCAGATCACCATCGATTCCGGAGTTCAAGTGTGAATCGGGTGGAATGACAGACTTTTCCATTATAGATTCTGGATTACCGGTTGTTTCCAAAAAACTTATCGGGAGTGAGTGCTGGACGAACCGTTAATGTAGCCCGTAGCAGCGCGGTCCAGCACCACTGGCAACCACAGATGCGAGTGCACGCCAGATTCTTACGACAGTGGTGCTGGATGCGGCCAGATCTTTATGAAGAAATCAAATTTTTTTCTTTTTTTCCAGCATCTTTAAAAATCGCTCCAGGCCACCCAGTTGTCGGAGCTCTTTTTCGATTTGCTTCTGAGAACCCCGGGCCGGATCGATTTCATTTTCTCGAATACTCTGGATTCTTTTCTCAAGAGCTTCAATGTGCTTCTGTGATTTTTGCCATTCTCTGGCTCGATTCAATCCAAAACGAACTTCGCCATCGACTAAATCGGGAAGCCTCTTTCGAGCGTCCTCCTCTTTCAGTCGCTTCCGAAGGGCTGCCAACACTATTTTAGCACGTCCGCGACTGATGGCCGCAATCTGAGGCAGAAGGGTTTCCAGTGGTTGCAAAAGCGCATTTACACTTTTATTCTTGGTCGCACCGCGGGGTAGTACCTGAAGGATTCTTTCCCGCTCAAAGTTTGCAAGTACGATTCTTTCGAGTTCTTCGTCGGTATAATTCCTTCGTGTTTCTCCGTTGTCGCGATAGATAATTTTTAGTAAAGACAACAATTCCGGATTTGGCTCGATTCTCCTGACCGGCACGGTCTTAAAGCCAACTTTTCTGGCTGCGAGACTTCTTCTTTGCCCCTGTAATATTCGGCCGTCATGGGTGATGACTAGAGGGACCTGAATCCCCCGTTCTTTTATATCCTGTGTAAACACGATCCATGCATCCCGGTCGGGTTCGAGACGCGGAACGTTTAAAGGGTGAATCCTCAGTTTTGATAACTCCACCTCTTCCACAGGGCCAATTTTTACTTCGTAAAGTTCATCGTATCTGCTCATACGCAAAACTATCCTGGCTGAGTTTTTGTGCCATTTTTTTTTTAGTAATTGAGATTGTCCCGTAACTTTCTTCCATGAAAGTTGCGGGAGGCACAAGGGTCATATATTTTCATTTTCTGTCAAAAATGCGTTTTATTACACAAAACGCTCATATATTGTACATTTTAGCCCTTAATTATATTCGCTGATGCGAATAGCGCTACATCCGTGTAGCTAATTGAGGCTGCCGGAGTTTCGGGACAGCCTCAATTACTTTAAAATATTGGCCGAAACTTTTCAGGTTAGTTTGTATAAGTAGTAAGTAGCTACTATTAATTAAAGGATTTATGTGTCGATTTTGGCCAGTTATCAAGAAACATCCACAGCTTCAAACTACTATGTTACAGGGGGATGATACAATTACTATAGACAAGTTTAGCCCTTCCCTCATGCTCATCATGACTGAAAAGTTGCTTAAAATTTAGAGTATTTTACTGAGATACTTTGATTTCAATATTACTGGATATCTTCTTCCTGATTTTCCGAAAGAGCTAAAAGTATTTCACCACAAGTCCTGCGAATTAATCTTACTGCCTCCAATCGCGCCGATTCAAGGTCCCATGTACTGGTCCAATGAATTCGGTCCAGAATCCAGATGTCACAACGTTCGTCCTGTACAGGAATCAATTCTGCCAGTACAGTGGACCGATCCGGAACCACGAGTATATGAGTTCCATCTTCCCTTTCCGTCCAAACAGCTTTCATGCGTTCCTCCAGTATATAAACCGCACACAGTTAGATTTTGTCGCTCTCGAACATTGTATGCGAAACCAGTCGATAGGTACTTCCACTGATTGACCATTCTGTACTCTGTAATTAGACAACGGATTTCCGTATGGGTCGTTTATTGTATAAGTACCCTTCTCATGATCCATGCCTGTAACAAGTACGATATGTCCACCGGGGAGTCCCCCCATTCTATGAGTACCTGTAATGATAGGTCCCTTACTTAGCGCATCTTCGAATTCGTTCCATGATCCAGCATCCATCCAATCGGCCTTCCCACTCACAGCAACGTATCCATTCTTCATATGAGTAGAAAGGACTTCATTGATTCCAGCAAGTTGCACCCTCCACCAGTAAGACGATCCCTTCATAGGAATTCCAGGAATGGATCGCATTACTTTTTCTGCGATTCCACGAACACCGATAGAACTCTCCACTTGATCGAGGTACCATGCAAGTTTGTCATCATTCATCGCCTCTATCTTCGATGAATAAAAACTCATAAACATATGAGCTGATGTTGTAAAACATTGCTTGAACCCTTTAAATTTTCCAGAAAAATCTATATTATTTCTCTGGGAATTATAGCCAACATCATGTAATACTTGCATTTTTCAACTTCTCCTGTATCGCCATCTGATCCAGTTTATTCTTGCTTGTTTCATACAATCCCGCCCGTGAATCCCCGCTTGATATAAGCATAAACAATCAATCCAATCACCGCTAAAAAAACAAGTGATATCAAACCACCCCAGAACCATTTCGTCAAGTCTGTCGTCGCTCCGGCTTCGTCAATACAGGTGTCAGACAGTTCTTCTATCCTGGAATCTTTTTGTGCAATAATACTTTTGAGTTCCTGTATTTGATTTTCATAATCTTTTTTTACGATAGACAACTCGCGATCACTTGAAATTTGCATCCTATCCAGCCCCATTGCGCATTCATTTAAAGATCTTGCAAGAAACTTCGTTCTTTTCTCTACTGATTCTATTTGATTTGCAATTTCGGCCTGCTGACGATATGACTCTCCTGTAGCAATCGGCGCAGCACATTTGCTCGTTAATAAAAGTATGGCTATGCTC
>JBNKQE010000239.1:0-7768 GCA_050295715.1 Leptospirales bacterium | reverse complement strand
AATTTTAAGTCTCTCGAAAATTTACGTCAATTGCCTCCTTTAAATTCCCCCCTGAGTATAGCAAAACTCATGCAATAAAAATTGCGAGTTCGGATTGAAAAAACTTAAGCGACACACAATGAATACTGATTCAAATCATAAAATAACTCACTCGATCTTTTTTAATATGAGATTTTGTAGTATATTATCAAGCCAGTCTATAGTATATATTGGATAAACAAACAGTATTTACTTTATTTTTATAAATACACATTCTTACACAAACGTTATGCCATTTGTGCTCATGAATGTTTCAAGCAGAGGGGAAATTACAAATATTTTTAATTCTATGTTCATTTTTTTTCAGAAATTATAGACGAATTATTAAAGCATAGCTATACTTTAACCAGTGCTGAACATATTGAAGAAACTTACTGATACAATTACAAGTTAAGGGAATCTACTTCCCTTCAGGTGAACGGATGTTCCGGTAATAGAAAAAGGGATGCCAGGCAGTCATTTGCTCGCATCCCTTTTTTATGTATTGATGCATTTATTGTTTATCAATTTCGGAATACCATCCCCGGGTATTCCAATAGATACTCATATTATATTTTCCAACCGATAACTTTAGTTTAATCAATCATTGATCCAGTTCCTGCATAAAAGGAACAGTAACTCTGTTTTCAAACGCTAAAACCTGCCGCATATAATTATTATATTTTTAGATTCTCAAGTAATAGCATCCTATCATTCTGTTGTATTGTGACAGTCCGATTGAGAGCAGGGATTATGAATACTGAAAATGCCAATGAGAATTGGATCTATCCAGGAATATTGTTCTTACTATTATTTGTAAGTTTTGTCCACGGGATCGGGAGCATACCGCTTTTTGACTGGGATGAGGGAGCTTTTTCCGAAGCCAGCAGAGAGATGGTTCACTCCGGAAATTACCTGACGACATATATGAATGGTAATCTGAGATTTGCTAAACCTATTCTAATCTATTGGCTGCAATCTCTCTCCATGATCCTTTTTGGTTTTACAGCCTTCGCAGCACGGCTTCCCTCTGTAATTGCTGCAACGTTCTGGTCCATTTTACTCTACGTATTTGTAAAGAGACTTTACGGGAAACGCCAGGCATTTCTCGCAACTCTGTTTATGATCACATCTTTACAGGTAAGTATTATTGCGCGAGCGGCCATTTCAGATGCTTTGCTGAATCTGTTTATTGCCGGTTCGTTGTTATTTATTTTTTTGTACGCTATCGAAAGAAAGAAATTCTATATTTATTTTATGTACCTGATGATAGGTCTGGGATTTTTAACGAAAGGGCCTGTTGCGATTTTTATACCAGCCGTCACGAGCATCATTTATTTCAGTATTAAAAAAGAGTTTCTCAAGTGGTTTCTGGCGGTTCTCAGTCCGACAGGTCTTATCATTTTCGCAGCAGTTGCATTTCCCTGGTATATTCTAGAATATATGGATCAGGGAGAGGCTTTTATAAATGGATTTTTTCTGAAAAATAATATCAGCCGTTTCAATGACTCCATGGAAGGTCATGGTGGTCCGTTTTTCTACTATATTCCAGTTCTTGTTATTGGACTACTCCCTTTCACAGGTGTACTCATTACGGCAATTATTGCGACATTTCAGGATTTGAAAAAGAATTACAGTGATCTGATACAGAGCAATTATGCAACAGTGATCGAGAAAAACGCAAGCGATCTACATGTTAATGGGATTCAATTTTACTCTATATGGTTTCTTGTTGTATTTCTTTTCTTTTCGTTCTCTGAAACCAAGCTTCCGCACTATGTGATATACGGATACACTCCTTTATTTATCTTAATGTCAATTTATTCGCATAAAGTAAAAAATACGTTGATTCTTTATCTTCCACCGTTTCTCTTTATTCTGTTTCTATTCTTTATACCGGATATTATAAATTTGTCACAATCCTACATTAATGATGTATATGCTCTCGACGTTATAAAGGCCTTTCCTGAAAATTTTAATATTATATACCGAATATCCATTGGCATTGCTTTACTACTATTTGCTATTCTGGTATATATACCGGAAAACGCGAAAATTCAAATTAAAATGCCCGCAGCCTCGCTAATTTTTCTAATTGTGATAAACGTAATTTTGATTCCTCGCGTGTCTGATACTTTGCAGCTTCCCGTAAAAAAGGCTGCCATTTATGCGAAAAAGAATAAACTTGATGTTTCCGTATGGCGTTTGTACTGGCCCAGTTTTAATTTTTATTCACAACAATTTACACCTGTGAAGTTACCTGTAAAAAATGACATTTTTTTGATCAAATCAAACGAATTACACTACTTCCCGGATAGAAAGATTCTCTATAATAATAATGGGGTAGTATTAATCCAGGTCGGCGAAATATTTACAGATGATTATATAAAGATGTGGAATCGTTAGAGAAGGAAATAATTGAAATTAATTTTTAGCAATAAATAAGTTATAATTAGATGAATAAAATTATCAAAACAGTTTTCGCTCTATTATTCTATCTGGCAGTCGGATTCTATATTTATTTTTACATTCAAAAAATTGACATTTCAATATTGAAAGATAGACCTCTTGATTTGCGATGGATGGGAGCGGCTTTAATCATCGGAGTCGCACATAAATTTCTCTATCCACTTATATGGCGCTCCATACTGATCGGAATGGGTGCAGATATCCGATCGAATAGAGCACTGATAAAAAGCTACGCAACGTCGTGGATGGGAAGGTATATACCTGGAAAAGTATCCATGATTGGTGCACGAATATATTATGCGAAACTTGTCGGTATCAGTAAAAGCCAGGCCTCACTATCATTCTTCATAGAGATGGCTATACAGATACTGACAGGAGCAATACTCGGACTGGCTGCTCTTGGCATCAGTGGAAGTTTCTCCGTTCTTCCCGATAATTATTCCTTTATTTTCTTTTTGCCTGTTCTCCTGATGATTATTCTTTATCCATCCATATTAAACCGTATTATTAAAGTTTTATATACGTTGCTGAATAGAAATTATTCTACGATTATCGTTTCCGGGAGATCTCTGTTCAAGGGAATGAGTATAAATATAATTATTCAATTTATTTATAGCTTTTACAGTTATGCAATCGTAATCAGCATAATAGGAAATGATCCACACCCCGATTACTTCATAATCTGGGCAGCTTATACTCTCTCTGTAATTTTTGGCATGCTTGTTCCAGTCGCTCCGGCAGGTCTTGGAGCAAGAGAAACTATACAGCTAATACTTCTTGGATTATCCCTTCGTCCCGAGACTGCTATTGTGGCTGTTGTAACACACCGTTTAATGGAACTTACAACGGATGCAATCTATTTTACAGTTGCAATGTTACAATCACCGGATTCCATGTTGAATAGAGAACACAACCTTTCCCCATAATATTTTTCTTTTACTCATGAGGTTTAGAATAGTTCATCATAGCTGATTCTCTTTCCAAGACTGATTACATCGTCATCAGAAAATCCGATTTTCTTATAGAATGCCAGCACATCTTTATTATTATTTCTGACCTGCAAATTTATCTTTGGACACCCTTTATCCTTGAGGAGATGTTCAACGTGGCTCATAATTTGAAATCCATATCCCTTTCGTCGGTGATCAGGATGCACAGCCAGATAGTTAACCCATCCCCTGTGTCCCTCATATCCACCCATAACGGATGATATGATCATACTATTAGCCTCTCCAACGAGGAACAGGTCAGGATCCACTTGGAGTTTTCTCTCAATATCCCTTAATGGATTATTCAGTGGAGAAATTAAATTGCAGATTTTCCACAATGCTATCAACTGGTTCAGGTCGTCTGGTTTATATTCTCTAATTAACATGACAGCAAGTAACTCACACCCTTGCTCAATTTCCAACGAAATTTCAGTTTTAACAAAACTCCCTGAAAAGAAAAATGTAACGTATGTCCTTATGGCAAGAGATTGTCACAGAAAAGCGATTCTATCAGGATTCGCGATAATTATATGGTTATTCTCCGTGTCCCTTGTTGTATATGGCGAATATCGACCATGCCATCTAAAATTGGACACAGTGGATAATGATGTATTATGCGACGTATGGAATTTTAGACTTTGATATTCAATATCCGATTAATTGGAAAGAGATTTATAGAAAAATGCATGAAATGATTGGCAAATGTCACGATTTTTTTTACTTGCTCATCCGTGCTGTGGGGTGAGTATACTTATAAATCGGACCATGCAATTTTTAAGGAATCTTCCAAATCAGGTTCTGTTACTGTTGGTAATTAGTCGGAAGGTTTTATTTTTCGTTGGAGACCTTTATGAAATCGTTTAATGTTCTTTTTTCAGGTCTGTTTCTGATTTTATCTTTTCAGAATGCTGGGAACTTGCCTGTATTGAAATCAAATCTAAATCTATTGATCCGCTTCTTAATGCATCTAATTTATCTTATTGTAATTTTGTTTATGTTGTCGATGGTTTTCGGGTGCAAAGATAAAGAAAGTAATGATGATCCATATACGCAATGGAATATTATGTGCTTGGGTATGTATATTTTTGAACCATCAATTGAAGCATCTCTCTATTTTCCTGATAACTCAGTAAATGAATGCGCTGATTTTTTAAACCCTAACTACATTACGGTCACAGCAGAAGGCAATACACTTACAGGTACATTTGAATCACCGATCGATTCAGCTTCAGATTATCAATTTATTTGCAGAACAGAACCTGAAGGAAGCATAACATATCTCAATTTTAGAATGCTTCGTACGATCACCGGGGAGCACATCATTCAGTTTAATTTACCTGGTTATAAAAGTGTAGAAATAGTCAAAACAATTGAAGAAGATGGAAAAGACATATGTAATCGACCGAAATACACAACTGTGGATATGGATGTCATGCTTGAAAGTATATAAATTTTATAGGGCCTTTCGGGTGCCAGAATACTCCAGTAAATCCCCTAAAGGTTTTGTTTCGTATAGTAAAGAGAAATGGAAACTGTTTCTATGGTTACTACAGACGTGGTCTGATTCTATCTTTTATGAATGCAAAACTTTCCAGAGAAAATAGCTATTGCGATATTGCACAAAATGACCGGATTATCTCAAGCAAGGCTGGAACGTAAACGAAGTAGCTTTGCGCAGCAGATAATTATAAAGACACTATGGCGTACCACCTGCTTGCAAGCGCTGGCTTTTTCATGAATTTTCTGGTCTTTATCCCCGGCGAATATTTCAGCGGCTCGAAAAGACGCCCGACTGGAATTACTAAAGCGGGAAGCACTCTGCTTCGGCGAATTCTTACAGAAGCTTTGTGGCATCAACGGTGGCCCGGATCTGGATATTCTGTATTCTCCGATTGAATTCACGCTTTTTCCAGACGGTCCAGCAAAGTTGTCATCGCGACGGTTTTCAAGTATAGACTATTTCTCCGGATAATTACCATTTCACTTTTGCGATCCCACTTGACTTTGCTTGATTGTCGAGCACACTAATATAGTACTATTGGCGCATTTTTCAATCGCAAGTATACACGATAGGAGAGGCGAATACTGAATTCGGATAGCATCCTGCGCTGGCAGCTCTTCTCGGAGCATGGATCATACGAAATGTACTCGGACAGTTAAATGGCGACCCCGTTTATGTTGTAGAGTTTATCAATCGTTTCGCTAATGGAGATCTGACCGGTATCATTCAAACTGTTCAGAATCACAGTTCAAGTGTTCTGCATACTATCAAACAGATGTCCGAAAGACTATCTATTATAAATGGTGATGTTCTGAGTGCCTCAGATAATCTTGCGAATGCGAAATCAACAGATCAGGTTGCCTCATCTACAACTGCACAGGCGATACAGGAAAGCAACGCTGCAAAAGATACTGTCAGCGCCATGAAAAGAGTCGCAGGCAAAATCGGTGTCATTGACGATATAGAATACCTGACAAAATTGCCTGCTCTGAATGCCGCAATTGAGATCACTCATGCAGGCAAGCATTGGAAAGGATTTGTAGTTGTTGCAAATGAAATACAAAAATCTGCAGAACATAGACAGAAGGTGTCAATATCTCTACCAATCCTAACCCAGATCATCAGGATCCGCTCCATCGACAATCCAGGCAAGGGCGACTCGCTCATAATCTGGAAATGATTCCGGATCAATATATCGCTCCCACTCGTAAATGCCTATCTCTCTCGCCAATCTCCGGGTCTGTATGACTCCAACAGGATTATCCACAATAACAGCGGATCGCTTGCCTCCACCATTCTTAAATGCCTGTCCGGCGATCTCCATAATTTGCTGCACTATGGATGATCCATATTTGAAACCGCGTAAATCGACATACTGGCCAAATGGCCTGCGTCGTCCTATAACTTCGACGAGTTTACGTCTATACAATCTATCCCACTCTTTAGCATCTTCTACGGAGAAAACTCCCTCCGATCGCAATTTTAATCCATAGCTTGCCAGCTCAACAGTAAACATATACATTTTCTCCATGTAGTTAATGCGTAGTTCGTTCGGGCAAAAACAAAGTAATTCATAATCTTCCGATTTCCACGCTCAACAACGTTAATGTACAGATTCAAAAGACTTGATTCTGGATTGCAATCAGGTATAGTATTATGACTCCAAAATAGTTTATATTTTTTGAATCGCTTCCAGTTAATTAACTTATTCACACTACAAATTAATCTCTTTTATCTAAGTACAGTTACTTTTGACTATATGCCAAAACAATGCAAACACCAATTGCACTGAACATAATTACTGTTTATCACCGGATTCGTTTTCTTTTCATCGCAAATTCCTACCGATTCGCTGTTGCTATTTTAAGATCATAAATTTAATTACTTCATACTATTTTCAGGAATAATTATGATTAAGATGCAGATCTTTTTACATTATGTTCTGTCCCTGATCAGTTACCGGTTCATAGAATAACGTATTCCATGAATCCGATGTTTACTACCCCTAAACCATCGCGAATATATTAGTTACTTAATTTTATTAGTATTGCAAATTACAACAATTACCTGTTAAATCAAATGATAACAAAAGAGTATTCATCATCCAAATTGACTATAATCTATCAAAAATATTTTTTTTTACTGCCTTGCCATCTATTCGCTTTGACAAAATCGCTTCGACCAGACGTATATCACATACGCAGCACAGGGAGCAATAGAATGTTTTTTTACAAATCAAAATTTGTATCAGAAGAGAAAAAAAAATCAACAGAACTCTGCACAGAACAAGAGTATCATTTGTCAGACGGGCAGATTGTCGTCAGTCATACTGACTTAAAAGGAATTATTACTTACGTAAACAGAGATTTTGAAATAATATCGGGATATTCTAAAGAGGAACTGATTGGTAAACCCCATAACATTATACGCCATTCTGATATACCCAGATCTGCTTTTTACGATCTCTGGAAAACAATTCAGTCGGGTCAACCCTGGCAGGGCATTATAAAAAATCGAACACGGGATGGAGGATTCTACTGGGTAGATGCAAGGGTTTCTCCTCTTTTTGAGGAAGATCGCCAAATCGGATATCTCTCTGTTCGCTTTAAGCCGGATCGTAGTCATGTTAACTACTATTCGGAACTCTACGAAAATGTTCTAAGGGGTGCTGCCCGTTTCCCCTATTCTTTTTCATCAAGCAAACTATCTGTTCAAACAAAATTCAATATGCTGCAATCACTATGGGCGATACCTATCCTGCTCAATGTCGCAGCTGCCACTTCAAATTTGC
>JBNKQE010000238.1:2370-7837 GCA_050295715.1 Leptospirales bacterium | reverse complement strand
TATGACTTCAATGGATAGTCCGCATTCCTGTTCAACCCTGGAAAGAAAGACTTCCCTGTTATTTGCCTCTCTTACCGCTGATGTGGCCACTGCTCTGACAGGTGCATTGTGCGAGGCTGCTATTTTAATAAACCTCTTGAGAGTTGTGACTCCGCGTTCCATGGCTTCGGGAGTGATATGATTGAGTTCACCTGCTCCGCCTCCCAGGCGAACCATCTCTTTCTCGCGGCCTATCAACTCAAAATGTCCGGTGGGATTGGCGCGGACCACTGCCAGGTGAAACGAGTTAGTTCCAATATCTATTGCAGCGAAGGGATTTCCTGATTTCATAAAGGGTTACCTGGTTCCATTGAATCGAATGCAGTAATCTTTGCAATCGGTTTTCCTCCCTGTAGTTACACATGCCCTTCTGAGGTAGTTCTGCCCAATGCTAAAAGGAAGTGGATTTACGTTGACGAAAAAGTGTAAAAATATCATTTTTGAGTATGTCAGTATTACTTGAATTCAGCATGTTTCCAACGGATCGGGGGGAGAGTAAGAGTGCTTACGTATCCCGTATTATTGATATGATCGATAAGAGCGGTGTGACTTACAGACTTACACCCATGGGAACAGTGATTGAGACAGACACGGTGGACCAGGCCCTTAAAATTGTGAGTCAGGCCTATGCGCAGCTCGAGGGTGATTGCAATCGTGTATACTCCTCTCTTAAAATAGACATTCGAAAGGGGGAGTCAGGCCGGCTGTCCGGAAAGATCAAATCGGTTGAAGAGAAACTGAACAGGAAGGTTAGCTCTTGATACACGAAATTATTTCCGTCATTTTCGATTTTGGACGGGGTCAATCGTGTATGCATTCACTCTCTGGAGTTGTGACGGAAAGGACGCTGTGTTATTATGAAGTATGACTGGATATTAAATTCGAAGCGTCCTGTGTGTGTTCCGGAGGGATTGCACGGAGCAGAAGAGATACTCAAGCCTATGTGTGAAATGATGGGGATTCGTCTTGTCTACTATCCTTTACACATTGTTACTTCCAGGGACGAGAAAAATAATCAGCAAATTGAAAATATTTTAAATCAAAAACCTGTCCTGCTGATTCTACCTACAAGTGTGAGAATCGATTCTCCACTTTTACAGCAAATGTCAGGTCGCGTATCTATTTTCAGCTCGGTTTCAACCGGTACCGACCATGTGAATCTTGATCTTTTACAGGAACGAAAAATTCCCTTTCTTCACGCCCCCGGTGTGAACGCACGCTCTGTAGTGGAATATGTGCTTTCAGCTCTTCCTTATTTTATTGATGAAAAACGACTGGAAAAAAACAGTCTAAAAGTCGGGATTGTGGGATTTGGAAATGTGGGACGTCGTCTTGGTTTGTTCCTTGAACATCTTGGAATTCCTTATATCTTCTCGGATCCCCTTATCGGTGATCGACGAGCTGTATCCCTGGAAAGGGCACTCTCCTGCGATGTAGTTAGCTTTCAGGTACCCCTGACATACACGGGAGAGCATCCCACATTCCATATGATTAAAAAAAACACCTGGACTTATTTTAAAGACAATTCGCTAATAATTAATACTTCGCGTGGTAAGATATTTACGGAGAAGAGTTATGATCATATTTGCCGGACTCATCCGACAATAATGGATGTGTTTTATAATGAACCGCCTGTAAAGGAAGTTCTTGAGCTTTCGGATATGGTCTCTCCCCATATTGCAGGCTACAATTACGAGGCGAGAGTAGGTGGAACAAAGGTTCTTGCCGATCAATTTGCAAGGCTTGTTGGATATACGGGAACAATGCCCGAATTACCGGAAGTGGAGAAAGATCACTACGTACTCGATTTTCTCCCCGAAGAGTCGCGAAGACTTAAAGAGAACCCCGAGAGTTTCACTCCCAGGCGTGGAAAATATCCTCCCCGGGGAAGTCTTGCTGACTATGCTAAAGACCACTCAATAGAATCGCTTCATCCGTTTCACAAACGATTGATCCAGGCCAATGGAGAGATAAACTGGTAAAAGAAACTCTCAAAGGGCTTGCCCTTTCGCACGGTTTTGATATTGCCGGAGTGACACATCCCTGGCTGCTTGAAGAGGAGCGAAAACAACTCATTCAATTCATGGACGAAGGGCGTCCAGGTGAGATGGAGTGGTATTACAATTATAAAGAGATACGACTTCACCCTGAGACGATCTTTGAAGGTTCCCGAAGTGTTCTTGTCCTCGGGACAGTATATCGTGACAGTGAGTACGATACATTTATTCGAAATCATCACACAAAGATTGCACGATATGCAGTGGGAAAAGATTATCACAAGGTCTTAAGAAAAAAAGGAGCCAGGCTGCTAAGAGATATTCAGGAAGAGTATCCAGGTATAACGGGACGTGTCACAGTGGACTCGGCTCCTGTTCCCGAAAAGATCTTTGCAGTAAGAGCAGGACTTGGATTTCGTGGACGAAATACCAATGTTATACATCCCGGGCTCGGCTCATATATCTTTTTGACTCTAATTTTTCTTACTCTCGAATCTGAGTTTGATGCACCTTTACAGATATCGTGTGCTGGATGTAATCTATGTGTAGTAAAATGCCCGGGGAATGCACTGGATGGCAGTAAAATTGAACCGACTCGGTGTATCTCCTATTATACTACAGAGAAAAAGAGTGATTTGACGGATGAGGAAATCTCAACATCCAGTCCCTGGCTTATGGGATGCGATGTATGTCAGGAGGTATGCCCTCACAATCTTCATGCCGCAATGAATAAGGTGGAAACACGTGTTGATCAGTTTCGACCTGTCGCTGATATTATGGAGTATCTGAGAAATCCTCACGAATTCAGTCAAGATGAGTGGGATGAATTTCGCAAAGGGAAGCCGGCCGGAAGGATGAGCCTTGTAAGATGGAATTCTCTTCTCGGTAAAAATTATATCAAGAATTTTGACTGAATCATCTTAAATATTAGAATCACTTAGAATATATTACGTTTTACTCCTGAACAGAAATGCCACATACAACAACAAAAATGTTTGGAAAGCTTTACAAATGGTATAGAGAGTATCATCGAGATCTACCCTTTCGCAGGAGTGGAGATTTTTATTCAGTGTGGATCTCCGAGGTCATGCTACAGCAGACACGTGTTGCTGCGATGCTTGATAAATACAGGAATTTCATGAGGTGTTTTCCCGATATAAAGAGACTTGCGCAGGCCGATCTCCAGGATGTGTATGTAGCCTGGCAGGGTCTCGGATATTACACGAGAGCCCGTAATATACATAAAGGAGCACAGTATCTTCTGGACAATCATAAAGGTGTCTTCCCATCCGATTACAATGAGGCTCTCAAAATTCCAGGCGTCGGCCCCTATACTGCAGCTGCTGTTCTAAGTATAAGCTATGACCTCCCTGTTCCAGTAATAGATGGAAACGTTAAACGGGTAATAGCTCGTGTCGCATATCCGGGAGTGGGAAGCGATATGGAGAAACTTGCCGCTCAATGGATGGATCTCAGCGGTCACAGGGAACCTTCGCTGCACAATCAGGCGATTATGGAACTGGGGGCCATGGTCTGTATTCCTTCCGCTCCCGAATGCAGTAGCTGTCCGATTGTTAATCATTGTAAGGCATATAAAGCGGGAGGCAGGGAGCTTGCGAAAACGCTTCCGCCCAAAAAAAAGACCGAGTATATAGATACGCAAATGAATATATACTGGATAGCCAATCAAAATCGGAAGAAATTCTTGCTGATTCGAGATCCCGAAGCTCCCTTTTTCCCTGGGCAATGGTTTTTCCCATCGCAGATAGAAAAGGCCGGGAAACAGGTGTATATTACGGCCGGACTGGATGAGGTTTTTGCAGGAGAATATGAAATGATTCAGTTCGATAAAATCATAAGGCACAGTATTACAAGACACAGGATACGCATCAAAATCAATGAAATACGACCGCATCAGAAAACGAGCAATTTGTCTCGACTATTTTCCGGAAGTGAAACAATGTATGCAGGCGAAGATGAACTCGAAAATTACTGCATATCTTCCATAGCAGGAAAGATTAAAAAGGTCAGAAATTCCTCAATCGGAAAGTGAAAACGAGAAGCGGATATTTGCTGACTTCTCCACGAAGTCTATGTTGAAATAGGTGCGACGAAGTTTTTCGTGAAAGACTCTATCCTGATAAATATTATATCTTTTTGCTGAGGCAAAAGCACCGACTACATTTGCTGTATAGAAAAAAGAGCCGACAAGAGCAAAAGCACCGGAGACTTCATGAGTCTGTCCCAGAGCATGTTCATGATTATAGAGTGTTCCGGCCGCTGTAAGGAAAACAGCATTGATAAGAAAGGCCGTAATCCCGTCAGCCTCATGTGATGCGTATATCTGGCCACTTCCAGGTAGTATGGCAGAGAATACACCCGCAAGCCATGGGTACTTTCGACCAACTCTCTCTCTCATATCCATCTCGTAAAGGATGGATGAGGCAGTCTTCCGGATCTCATTATTTTCAGTGCTTTTCTGAATACTTTTGTAGTGTTCCCTGGCAGCTTCATACTGATGGTTTTCAATATAAAGAGATCCTATTAAAAGATCGGAGTAATCAGCCTGATCAAAACTCAGATCGGGAAGGTGTGCGATCAGACTGTGATCTTTGAGTGCAGAGTTTCCGTCTCCCTCTCTGAGCCTTGCGAACATCCGTAGATAGATTCCGTCAAAGCTCCTTGATTCGGTAAGCAGGGTATCTTGTGCCGAATGAAAATCATTCAACCTCATTTGTGAAAGAGCAAGCTTCTCCTTTGTTCCTAATTTTTCATTTAGCTTCAGAGCCTCTTCATAGGAGACAAGGGCATAATCATACTGTGCCTTTTTATAGTAGCGGTCTCCGCTCTCAATAAAACTGGAATCGCTTAACGGAGCTCCTGTGATGGGGAATATGGCTACCGTAAAAACCAGCAAGAGACTCACTCTCCACAGCAGCAGAGAGTACGACCGGGTCAGGTCCTTGATTATATTTCGAATAAATAAGGCCATAGGGGATTTTGATTACTATCAGGATACATTTTTCTTATGGAAGACTTTCCAGTCAAGAATGGAAGAAAATGGAATCGGAAATGAGGTGAATATTTCTGAAGGGACATTCAAAATGATTGAAGACGATTTTGATTGTGTTCAGCGTGGAATGATTTCGGCTAAAAATAAGGGTGATCTTGAAATGTATCTTGTATAGAGCGAAAAATCGATATGAAAAAAAAGTCCCTTCGTTGCCTGATAGAGTATGAATACTTGTTTAAATAGCAAACGGACAATTTATTTGATCCATATTATAACAGGAGAGTCGGTGAAGTTCGCTACATCCACTGAAGCGGTTATCAGGCCATCGTTGCATAAGAATATACCGGATTTCCCTCAAATGGCTGCTCTTTAAAAAAATACTTACTGGCACGGGGAGTCATCTCCTGAACCAACTCCT
>JBNKQE010000238.1:0-2360 GCA_050295715.1 Leptospirales bacterium | reverse complement strand
CTCCTCCGTCACAATAATGGCCTCCTGCTCAACGGAGGCAAACGCCATATGAGCCGAGAGGTTTATACCATCGGAGACTATATCTCCATGATTCTCCCGGTAGATAGCCGGGCTTCTGGTGATACCGGCTCGCAGAAAGAACTGTCCGTTTAAATTCTCCATGGTGAAATTGAATGTTCGAATCGTGCCGCGCATTTCCAGGGTAGTAAGAATAGAGCCCATAATATCATTGCCATTAAAAACAATAAGGGCCATATCTTCCTTTTGATTCCAGATCTGTCCACCATACTGTCCGGGGATCGTCATCAAGATTCTCATCAATTCACGGCGAAAGGCTCCCATTCGCACCTCGTCTCCGTTTTCCGCATTCAAAGAGGTAAAGGGGATATATATATAAAGATAAACCAGGTTGTATAATTGGCCTTCCACGAAGTTTTGATCATTTTTGATTAAGCCTCTTGTGATATGATAACGTCTTTTGGCATCACGGTCTTCTTTTGTGTGAGACCTGATCTCATTGTTAAGATCATCGGAGATGATTTCGCCCTTGCTTTTAAGCAAAGCACGGCGAATAAGAGTGGGGAGATATCCGAATTTAATATTTCGTTTGGAAACAAAATCGGATGCTCCTGCATAGAGTAGTTCCACTATCAACCTTTCGGAGGTATCGCTTCCAACTATAATGACCGGAGTTCCTGTATCCGTAATTCCTTTGAGGATTCTGAAAAGTTCAGCATCGGGAAAATTGTTCTCCATAAGCACTATATCATAGGATTTATGCTGTAGGGCTTCCAGAGCCTGCTGTCCGTTGCCTGTAAAGTGTCCCGTCAGATCTGTAAACTCAGAACGGAGAAGTCCCGAGAGATACTCTGTTCCTCTGAGATCGTGATCAAGAATCAATACATTCATCGCCGCCATCCTTATCTGTGATCATATAAATAGATCGGTGTATCCTCAAAAGGTTCAGAAATTAGAAAATGAGTTCGAATTTCAGGTAATAAAAACTGGAAGAGTCCACCCGTTACAGCAATGGAATTGGGGTTGGCGCATTTTTTTTCCACATTCTGGGCCAGGTCCAGGTCCGGGCTTTTTATGCGTGATACATCGGAATTGTAAACAGCTGTTCCATAGTGCATACCAATTCTTAAGCGGATATCCGATTCCGCTCTCATTTCATTTTTTGCTATGTTAAAAAGAGGAAGAAAATTGAGAACCTCAATCATGGACAGAATTGATTGCATGGCAGCATCTTCTCCGTGAAAGACTGCAATTCCGCCATCTCCGGACCAGGTCCAGATACGGCCATCTCTTTTCTCCACTTTTTCAGATATATATCGTCTGAGACGAACCAGTGTGGTTTCCACATCTTCTCGAATATTCAATCGGGTGAATTCCGAACTCATCACAACATCAATACTGGAAAATGCATGAGAGTATTCGCTTCCTGCCTGGAGATAACCCCAGTCGGATGTTCTCTCTCCCGTCTGGTCTTTGATAAATAGAGTCTGGCCCGGATCAAATCTCCAACCTTTGTCTCCAAGAAGCTTAAGTATTTTATCCATTGATTTAAGATGAATAACACCTCCGCTGGCAGGCTGTCCATCCCGGGAGATCATATATGCAACAAAACGGAGAAGACTCTCATCATTTTTAAAATAGGAGATCACACAATCTGCCGCAACTTTCCTCGGAATCACAATTTTATTCCCAAATCCTGACACCACAGTAATATCGAATCCTCGATCCACATTCCGGGCGAGGTCATTCATTTGATCCGTGTTCAGTGAACTTACAAGCAGATCATCCAGGAGTTTACGTATGCGTTTCATTTGCTGAATTTTTCCAGATTCATAAAAACATGATACCGTTTCAATGACAAGAACTTATAATATTTCATTGGACAGGTTAATGGATTTCGATTTTGAATGTAGCTTCAATATCCTACTTGTCTAAAATGAGAAAGTATTAAATTGGAGAATAGGCTCACATGTGAAGATCTTTAGAGAACCGATTAGCATATAAACGGTAATGAGTCTGCCACAGCCGGCACTCTTTCTGAATCAATAGATTTATCTACAGCTCTGGGACTTATAATTCCTGCAAAGGCCGAGTGATTTCCTGTTGTTTTTATGAATTATATGGAAATAGATAGGTCTCGTTCTCAAATGTAAACCGATACTGCGAATGCTGGTAATGCATCACACTTCCTTCTTGTTGTATATATAAAATAAAATCGATGGAATTTTCTGAAACCGTTTATGATGATTATTATCGGACCCCTTCAGTATATGAGTTTTACAGGGAATGCATGGTTCGTTCACTTCGGTTTTGGAACTGTGCGAAAATCCAATGCGAAAACG
>JBNKQE010000237.1:0-7838 GCA_050295715.1 Leptospirales bacterium | reverse complement strand
GTCGGGTCGTTTCTTTGCACACTTTCTTTGCGACACAAAGAAAGTGTGACTTGCGAAGCAGGTCAAATGGAATCCTGGTTTGCTGGCTTTCCCTACCCGTTAAAAAAATGCCAAAAACATTTAACGCAATGATAGTCGAAATGTAGATCCTGGAGTTTTACTCAAACTTGATCATAAAGAACGTGAATCGCCCTCTCCGATTAACGAATGTTTTTCCGAAGTTGGCCGCCGGCCGCCAATCTACCATGCTCTCTTCATGACACCCGGTAAGCGTATGGAATGACCACCGGGAAATTTACTCGCCTTCACTACTTGATCTGGCAAATAACATCGCACAATAAAGGGGTGTTGTTTACATACCTGATAAATCCTGGAAATATCCTGTATCGACAGAAATTCCAGATTAAAGATTACAAGCAAAAGTTAAGTATAGTTTATTGCAAATGATGATCCTGTCATAGAACAGATCCTCACCCTATCACTCCCACGGAAGTTTTACAGGACTCGTTACGCCATCCGCATCGATCCCGAGCTCTTCCATCTCGCTCTCACTGAAGACCCTGGATCTTGTCAGAAAGGCCTTCCCCTCGGGACCCTCCAGAGAGAAATTCCCGGTGGAGCCATCCATAACATCGATAATAAGCTGTGTGTGTTTCCAGTATTCATACTGAGATTTACTCATATAAAAAGGGACCCCTCCGATGTCCCCCAGGTGCTCATCCCCCGGTCCTATCATTAACTCCCCCTCGATATAACAATTGGGAGCGCTGTTATCACAACATCCTCCGGATTGATGAAAAAATAATTTATCACCATATTTTTCTTTTAAAATTTCAATCAATTCAAGAGTTGCATCCGTCGCAATCACTTTCTCTATCATGTTTACCTCCCTGCAGACGAAGCGGGAGGAACCGCCTCGTCTGCCAGGTTTATGTTCTGCAACCTATCAGATCATTGATTCCTTCCGATTCTCTAAAAAAAACCGAGCTTATTCTCGCTGTAACTAACCAGAAGATTCTTTGTCTGTTGATAATACTTGAGCATCATCTGGTGCGTTTCACGACCGATCCCCGACTCTTTATACCCGCCAAAAGCAGCATGGGCCGGATAAGCGTGGTAGCAATTGGTCCAGACGCGCCCCGCTTTGATGGCTCGACCTACACGATATGCGACATTTCCATTGCGACTCCAAACGCCGGCTCCAAGACCATACAGAGTGTCGTTTGCAATAGCGATGGCATCGGCCTCGTCTTTGAATGTAGTAACGGCAAGGACGGGTCCGAAGATCTCTTCCTGGAAAATCCGCATTTTATTATGCCCTTTGAATAAAGTGGGTTGGATATAAAACCCTCCCTCCATATCTCCACTAACCGTTGTAGCATCTCCCCCGATCAAACATTCGGCCCCTTCCTGTTTTCCCAGATCCAGGTAGGAGATAATCTTGGTCATCTGTTCTTTCGACGCCTGGGCCCCCATCATCGTCTCCGTATCCAGAGGGTTTCCCTGTTTGATAGCGGCGACACGCTTGAGAACCTTTTCCATAAAAGCTTCGTAGATTGATTCATGAATCAGAGCCCGCGAAGGACAGGTGCAGACCTCTCCCTGGTTAAAAGCGAATAGAACCAGTCCTTCGATCGCCTTATCGAGGAACGCATCGTCTTTATCCATGACATCTGCAAAGAATATATTGGGTGATTTTCCACCCAGTTCCAGAGTGACCGGAATCAGACTGTTGGCCGCCGCCTGGGCGATCACCCTGCCGGTAGAGGTCGATCCGGTAAATCCTACCTTCGCAATTCTCTTACTCTGGGCCAGGGGCATTCCGACCTCACGGCCAAAACCGTTGACGACATTCACAACCCCGGCAGGAATCAAATCGGCAATCAACTCGATAAGAACCATAATAGAGACAGGAGTTGACTCTGCCGGTTTCAGTACCACACAGTTCCCCGCCGCTACCGCAGGAGCGAGCTTCCAGGCCGCCATCAATATCGGGAAATTCCAGGGAATAATCTGAGCTACAACTCCCAGGGGTTCATGAAAATGGTAGGCGACCGTATTCTCATCCAGATCACTGATGCCCCCCTCTTGAGCTCGAATGGCGCCCGCAAAATATCGAAAGTGATCGATGGCCAGAGGAAGATCGGCAGCCAGGGTTTCACGAATCGGTTTTCCGTTGTCGACAGTCTCCGCATAGGCGATCAGCTCCAGATTCGCCTCCATCCGATCCGCAATGCGCAAAAGGACATTGGACCGGTCGGCAACCGAAGTCTTTCCCCATGCATCTGCCGCTGCATGGGCCGCATCCAGAGCAAGTTCCACATCCTCAGCCGTAGAGCGGGCCGCTTTGGTATATGGCTTCCCGTTGATAGGGGTTACAACGTCAAAATACTGACCTTTTACCGGAGAAACCCATTTCCCTCCGATAAAGTTATCATATTTCTCCTTATACTGAATCTTCGCGCCCGATGCGCCCGGTGCTTGGTAGATCATATGGTACCTCTTCTCTGGTTTATTGTTAGGGAGTCCCTTTAATTCTATGATCTCTTGAATCAGAAAAAATGATTGAAGGCAAGAACTTTTCCAAAATGATAGAAATCATACAGTGAAAGAGACTACTACACATCAAATAAATAGATCCTGGCAGAATTTTTTTGTTTTTTTTTTTAGGAAAGTTCTCGGTATTCAGTAAATCCAGATACCGGAATAACCTGTAAAATGATCCGAATTATTCCCTTTCATGGGATATAATACATTTATGGGAAGTTTCAAGCCATTCCTGGGTACAGATGCCCCTTAAATTTCGTGCGCTCCGCACTAAAGGCATAATAAGGCCTGTTACACGGTTCCGATATTGATGAGATCACGCGTGGCAATCATATGCACATGGGGATTGGTTTTCAGACTGTTGCCGCTTTAATTGTTGTAAGAATTACGGCTTTCCAGTCGTTTTCTTCCCCTCTCTAATGAGTGCGCGGATTTGATCTAACGAAAAATCAGTAAATTCAAAGTGATCAAAATAGGGATTGATTTCTTCAAGTTTATGTTCAAATAATGCTATGGAATCCTCTTCCAGATAAATTGATTCCTTATTCCAGCATTTATTTTTGTATTTACCTGGAAGGAATTCAAAATAGCAGGTCTCCTCGAGTTCATCTATGTTGTGTATGAGCTTATACATAATATTGTTTTCGAGGCCTTAGTATATCGAATCGATTTTCCCCGAAGTTGACCACACTCAGTGTGGACAATCTGTCGCAGCCTGTGCCGCCCCGGCAACCTGTATTCTCTCCTCAAATAGTTGCCGGAAATGGCGGCCGCAGCGGAGAGGGCAAGACCAAGTAAGGGTCGCGAAGCGACCCCACAGCGCAGCAGTAAATGACACAGTTAAGCGCAGTTTGCATAGGGCTATTTTTCATAGAAAAGGTTTCATTTTTATTTCAAGGATTCTAATCAACTCTGGGTCCATAAATTCAAATTCATCAGGTATATCTAAGTCTATATTCTTTTATTGGCCAATACCCTTCGAAATCTTTTTTGGATTAGATTCTTATGTCTTTTATCCATAACAAATATGTATTCGGCCCACTCTATATCATCCAGTGATACTTGATGGACTACCTTCATCTCGCGAATGTCCCTGGCGAATTGTCTGGTATCGTATCCCTTATCTCGGCCAATAGTAATTTTTCCTCTTTGTTTTTCTTGCCTTTTCTCGGTTGAAAGCTTTTCAAACTGGCAAGAGATTCTATCAGTGTACCATCCACAGTAAAATGTTCATCGCTTAAAAGATCATGGTTCCTCGCAAGAGCCACTATCTTCCGGAAAAATCTTCGGGATAAATCTCCTTTTAAAAAACTCTCTCTTTTTTTGAAAACATGGAATGGTTCCAGACCGGTTCATCAGGATTCAGTCCAACAAACTAGCGGAAGAGGAGATTGTATAATCTTATCCTTGCAATAAACCCTAGTTAAATAGGACTACGAAATAAGATAAAATGCACAAAGTTTGTATAAACAGTCTGGATTTAAAACAAATTGAATGGCAAGAATTACTGAATGTTGAATAATATTTGGTGAATTTTATTTTGAGATACTTTTAAAGTAAGACGAATGCTGTAATAAAGTAAGATATTCTAGCAAAAAAAGGATGGTTAATTATGGAACATGTATTCAGTATACCGGATAAACTTGATGTGCACTGGATGAGTTCCGGGATACAGTTTTTTTTAAAGATACATTCCCCGCCAGCTATGACCAGTGGTGCGAGAGGACGTCTCTCGTATTTCTGGAAAATGTTACTGCAATATTATTTCGACAAACAATGTGATGATTCTTTGTAAGAAAACTTACAATATTTCACATAAAAAAAACCGGGCTGGAAGATTCTTATTGTCAAAATTGAATCAATTAGGTTATTCTCGCTTTTATTTACTGGAGTGTCAACGATGGTAACCAACGAAGAGTTTCAGGATAACATTGCTGCTGATTTCAAAATTGTAATATCCTTATGGATTAATTTTGCATTGGCGTTCGCTTTCTGGCTTACTATAGCCGTGCTACCGGTAAAAGGACTTCTGGTTCTTGCCTTTCTTTTGACTGTTGCCAGTACGTTTCTTTATTATTACAATGCCGGGTCCGTGCTCAACCGCTGGATTTATACAACCGTACTGGTCTACTTTTTCTCTTACTTCGTATATGGCTCCAATGGTTCAGAAACCATGCACTTCCATTATGCCTTTACCATGACCATCATCGCACTCTATCATGATTGGAAGATTCTTGTCTATATCTCAATAATGTATGCCCTCCATCATCTTGTTTTCGTTATTTATGAACCGGTTCTTCTTTTTCGGCACGCAGTGGAATGGAAGGGATCTCAGTTCGGTCCCTGGGCGACTTTCTTTCTCCATGCAATTGCTGTGGTTATCGTCACCATTCCCCTGAGTCTCCTGGCGTTCTGGGCCAGGCGGAAAATTCGATCTCTGAGCGAACAAAGACGTAGTTTGGAAGAGACGGGTAAAAAAATCCAGGAAGAACATGATGTTCGCAGAGAAATAGGAAAGGAGATCGCAATTGCGCTTCAGACCATATCCAAACATTTCAAGGAAAGTAATTTAACATTTAAAGAAATAAATGATGCTTTTTCTCAGGTGGCAGAGTCGATGGAATCCCAGTCAGCGAATCTGGAGGATATTAACCAGTTTTCCCAGCACACATCCACCAGTGTTAATGACTTTGAAACCTCTTATGAGGATATGGTATCCCATGTAAGAAATATGAATTCGGCGGTCAACGATGGTTTGATTCATGTATCTGACCTACGAGAAAGGATTCAGGCTTTGCATGGAAACATGCTCGAGTCCAAAAACCAGGTGGAAAAGCTTTCCGATCAAAACCAGAAGATCGCAATAATCACTGAAAGTATCACCTCTATTACGGATCAAACCAATCTTCTTTCTTTAAATGCAGCGATCGAAGCGGCACGAGCCGGTGAGTCAGGAAAAGGGTTTACCGTTGTGGCGGAAGAGATCGGGAAACTTGCGGAGCAGAGCGCAAATGCCGCCAGAGAAATCAACACATTGATTGATGAGGTACAGCAGAGTATATCCAGGGTTGTAGAATATGTTGGTTCTGCTGTGGACAATTCTAAAAATATTAACGATATTTCGATTACCAGCCAGAAATCCTTCAATATAATCCAGCAGGCAAGCTCTGGCCTTGAGCTGGTGTCAACGGGAATGCAGAAGAACATCCACCAATTGGGGGGTAATGCTCAAACCGTAGTTGATAAAATTATCAGTATTTCAAGTAGTCTGGAAGAGACCACAAGCAGCACCGAAGAGGTGCTTGCAAGTGTGCACAATCTTACTACAAAAATGGATGAAAACAACAAAGCATTAAATCGAATCGAAGAGAAGGCCGCGAAGCTCTAATTAAATTTGACCTCAATCCTGCCGGATTGCAGGCTGTATGGGATCGTTTAGGTTTTGAGAATTCTATGGAAAGAAAGATTGGAACACAAGTATTTGGTATCATGATTCTGGTCGTCGCCGGGGGGGCTGTTCTTACCATGCCACGTCTTCCTTACTGGCTACAGGGTGGAGCCTACCATGGACTCAGAATGAATCGTCTTGCACCCGATTTTAAAGCCTGGGATCACACGGGAAAAGAGATTCACTTGAGTGATTTTCGCGGAAAGGTTGTTTTCCTTTATTTTGGTTTCACGCGATGTTCGACGGTTTGCCCCATCAGTATGAGGTCCCTGGCGGTAGCGGCCCGGGAGGTGGATGACCGGGATATTTATTATTTGTATGTAACAGTGGATCCGGCTTTTGATACCAGAGACCGACTGAAGGCGTATATTCGAAATCTCCAGGAACTTGCCTCAAACCGGGGAAAAGATCAGGTATCAAAAAATTTTCTCGGTCTATACACGGATCCTGACAGCCTGGAACGAATTGCAAAGGACTACAATATTACGTATGGAACTTCTGATCTGGAAAACGAAGGGATAGACCATAGCGACTTTATTTATGGAATTAATCGAAAGGGTGAACTCTCGTTGATGTATACCTCCTCCAGTCGAAAACCCGATCAAATTCGTGAGGATATCCATTCTCTCTTGAACGAAAAATAGAGAAGGATGAGTTTTTAAATTTCTGGATCTTATAATTATCTTCACTAACAGGCTGTTGAAAAAAAGGACAAAACAGAAAATAGTATGTAATTACAAATTAATGTATGCATTCTGAACATCCTGGACTCTCAACCGGAAAAGAATAAACAATCAGACCTGTTTCCATCATGCAGTCTCCGGTTGTAATAAAGAGGTCGTCCCAGGCCCCTCCATGAGCTGCCCTTCGCTTCTGATTGAATAAAGACCTTTCATTTTCCTGTTCATTCTATGGATTGCAAAATCAGCCATTTCCCGGATTTCTCTGAGCGGGTGTATTTCCGGTATACGATCTTCTATGGAAATGTAACTGAATAATTCTGTTTGCTTCGTGTCTTCGCCTTTCATTCAAGGTTCCTCAGGAGAAGGAAAGCAGATTTATGTATTTTTTCCCAGGTTTTTTTGAGTTTTTCAACGGCCTGTTAGTGGCCTGTTTCGATTTATTCGCTCATAAGGCTCCAAAGTATTGTGAGTGATTAAGCTTTTTCTAAGTCAGCAATGGGTTTTGTATTCTTTTGTTCGATCAGAATAATTGCAATTTTAAAAAGTCCTCTTATTCCGACACTTAAATTGTATAGAACATGAAAAATCCCTGTAGGATAATCAAAAAACTCGATTTCATGGAAAACTTAATTCCATTGTAGATGAAATTACCCGATATGTCTAATTCAATACAATGTGAAAAAATCTTCCATGATTCTTTTTATGTAAATTTATTATTCATGTTTTATTTGTTGCCCTAACGAATGAGGCTACCCGAACGTTTTTGGCCAAAGGCCAAAAATTTGTCAAAGCCCACCCCCCACCGGCGACCTATTATCTCTCCCCTGATAGTGAGCCGTTTATGGGGCGACCGAAGGGAGAGGGCTAGACCAAACAAGCGCGGTGTTTTGACGTCCCGCAGCGCAGCAGACAATATGGCGTGCCCCCTGCTTGAAAAACGTGGATTAGTCCGTATAATAGGTTAGCACAATACAAGTAAGTAAAACAGGAGGAGCGATCTGCGTATTCCGATGAAAGTTGCCGGGTAAACCGAAGGAAACCTGCTACGAAGCGAGTGTAACGGGATATCCACTGTATCGATTTGTAAGCGTCTAAGTACGGACAGGTTGGTAGTTCGAGATAAAATCGACAAGATCGATCTGTCCTTCAATATCTTCAAT
>JBNKQE010000236.1:0-7838 GCA_050295715.1 Leptospirales bacterium | reverse complement strand
CGGAAAGAACGGAATCGCTGGAGAATTTCATGGCTGCAGGTGAAAAAGTTTACTGCGCTAATTGCGCACATTGCATAGTCGTACGTCAGTATGAAGCTGAGCAGGATAAGTATATCCTTCGCGTCAGATGCAATAAGAAAAAATGGTCTAAACGATCAGGGGAAGAGAAGTTATACAAGTATTTCACGGTAGCACGCCGTATGCAGCCCAACTGTGAGTTTTACAAAGAGATGGGTGATTTACTTCCTTATATCAAGAATCTGAAAAAAGAATTACCAATCAAAGACGAAATCTATACTGTGAAAAAACCCGCCCGCGCGATATAATAGGTCTGCACCCGGTGTTTCGATTTCTCAGGCTATTTAGAGGCTATGGTCCACCCGGTGGACCATTCACATCTCCCG
The DNA here is from genome assembly GCA_050295715.1 of Leptospirales bacterium. GTDB lineage: Bacteria > Spirochaetota > Leptospiria > Leptospirales > Leptonemataceae > JBNKQE01. Next base: position 7,434 of record JBNKQE010000236.1, on the reverse strand, counting down.
CCAGTAAAATTGAGGCAATACCAGTCCCTCATAGAATCAGTCTTAATCCTGGTGATGAGAGTACACCCGTACAGTTCTCTGTCAGGGGAGATTTCCCCAGGAGAGTTGCCAGCGGTGAAATACTTGGTGAGGGAGTGGATGTAAAACTCTTATCCCCCTTTCCCGGTGTAGCTCGATGGGATGAACAAGAAAAATTAATACAGATCAAACCGGAAGGTGGACTCTCTTTTGGATCTCGTCCTGAGATAGAAAATACAAACGCGCAAAAACTTCTGGACAATAATGGTTTCGGCGAAAATCGACTGGATGCCTTTCAAAGGCTTATTCTGAAATCCGGAATACCATCGATTGATTACCCGGAGATTTCATTTATTGATATGATAAATCGGGTTGTTGGCAGGGGGCCTGTGCAGATAATTCTGAGTCAGGTCGAATATGCTGCTGGAATAGACTGGGTTTCTATCTTTTCAAATAGAAAATCAACTCCACGGGATCTATCTGGATTTCTCTCTGCCATAATTCCTGGTGTCGAGAAAGTCCATATTTTCCCGGGACGAAAAATTTCTCTGAATGCGGCAAAGGGAGTCTGGTTACCCGAAATGGTAGCAGCAAGGGTTCTGTCCGGTACAGGAAAGACTTTAAAGATTGGCGTACCAATCTACGAGCAATCCATACTTTACATTGGACCGGCCATGATGATGGCTTTGCTCGATATGTTATTTGAGAATCAACCCTTCCTGTCGCGACTTGTTGCCATAACATTTCATGATTCGGCATCCTCCTTAAGTGAATCAACAGCCCTTTTTAAAATCCCTGCAGGATATCGATTCCTGGAGTTTCTGGAAGAGCGATATGGTGATCTCAAGGGTTATCAGATTTATAATGGTTCTTTTGGCAGGCGAGAACAAAGAGAAATAAAACGTTACCAGCTCAAAGAATTTTTCCCGTATCTGGGAAATGTATTTAACATTGTGAAAGAGGGCGCAATCAGAGAAGCGAATGGTCGAGCTCCATGTGTGGGCTGTAGTCTATGCGAGAGAGCTTGTCCTGTAAATGCATCACCTCTTTCGATTGCCCTTGGAATGGAAGAACGGTTTAACAAAGAACGGTGTCTGGTTTGCGGAGTATGTGAACATGTATGCCCGGGCGGTGTTGGATTGATGGACAGAATACGTCAGATTACTCCAGGTGTGCAAAACTGAGATTTCGGATTAAGGAGCCAGCATCTGTTACGTCTTTATTCAAAAGAGTTTATTTTCCTGTTATTTCCACCCTCTGTCAGTGTTGTTGCACTGCTTTTTAATACAAGTGTCGGTCTGGAATATTTAAGCGGTCTGGCCTTTCTGTTTATATCCGGATTATCCGGAATTCTTCTACGATATTTAATAATACGCAAAAGAACCCCGAAGGGATTACCGGTTAGGCGAAGAATACAGGGTGAAATAATATTTGCACTTATACAGTTGGTCTGGATAATACTTATGATACCCGCAGGGGATACTTATCTGACAATGATCCCATTTATTATAGTCTTCTTTTTTCTGGGAGATGTATTCGAAAGACCGGATCGTCCTTATTTTAGTGTATATCTTATTGCTCTGCTTGCTTCAGCATATATTCTTATTGCATCAGGTCACTCAGGCCAGAGCTGTCTTCCTGGTAATTTGCTATCAGGATGTTCGATTATTGGTATGTATCCGGCAGGAATTTTTGTTTTGTTTTTGTTAGCGTTATTTCTTGATCCAGCTAACAGGGGATTACCGGCTTTAGCGGGTATGGCAATTGTAATAGTGAGTGGTTTTCAAAATGGATTTATGGGAAATACTCTGAGTGTTGCTGGAATTGCCGGCGCCGTTCTCCTTTTTCCCGGGCGGCCTGTTTGGAGTTATCGTGCATGGGGACTGTACATTTTGGTTTTGTTTCTCGTCTTATTTAGTATAGGTAACCTGGCACAAGAGGGTACATTGTTTTTTTATAGACTGAATCTTATCCTTGCTATTGTAGTGACGGAAGTGCTGATGAACGTTCTGGTTCATACAAGTGGGCGGGTTCGAAAAGTTGGAGAACAATGGCTCTAAATGATACCAGTATTTCTCCTATAATAAAACGGGTGAGTGAATGGACCTCCAGGATTTGATACCCAGAGAAAGAATTCTTATCATTGATGAGAAGAGAGAAGATAAACTAGATCTTCTATTTACGCTTCTCGGTGAGTGTATCGGTGATACCTACCTGGAAAAGCACAAAGACCAGATTTGGCGAAACTTGATGGAGAGGGAACTATCCATGTCCACCGGTATTGGCATGGGTGTTGCCGTTCCTCATTGCTCTTCGGAACACGTTCGCGATGTGATGGCCTATATGGCTCTCGTCAGGTCGGGAATTGATTTTCAGGCAATTGATGATGAACCTGTGAAGATCATAATATTACTTTTGATGCCAAAAAACAAGTTTGAAAAACATATAAAGACACTGGCATCGGTTGCCCGGATTTTTAATAATACTGAGTTTCGAAATAAAATCCTTTCTGCAAAAGATGCCGCACATGCGTCAGCTATAATTATTGACGAAACTCCCGCTCAGTAAACTTTCCCGGTCATTGATACAATATACCTCTAAAAAATTAGTTTTCTATACATAGAAAAGGGTGCATATTAAACCATATATACATGTGTAAAACAAAGAGTGGAGGTACCTCATGGATATATCCATGTTAACCAAGGATATTTCGACTCCCGGGAAGATTTATAAACCATCAGATCCATATCCCGGGATCATTCTCGAAAACAAAAGAATTACGGAAAAAGACAGTGTTGACGATATACGTCATATTGTAATTGATATATCGGGTAGCGGGATGAATTACCTGGAAGGGCAATCTGTTGGCGTTATTCCCCCGGGTACACAAGAAAACGGGAAAAGTCATCGACCAAGACTGTATTCAATTGCTTCATCAAGAAATGGTGATGATGGAAGTTCGCAAACTGTTTCATTGACTGTAAAGAGAGTGGTCGTGAATGATCCTGAAACAGGTAAAACTATATACGGGCTCGCTTCGAATTATGTATGTGACCTCGCTCCCGGTTCAAAAGTAAATTTAACCGGACCGATTGGACGAACCTTCTTTCTGCCAAAAGATGATAATGTAAATTTAATTATGGTGGCTGTCGGGACCGGGATTGCTCCTTTCAGAGCCTTTCTGCATAATATTTATAAGGAAAGAGAGAGCTGGAAAGGTCATGTAAGATTGTTCTACGGTTCTCGCACCGGTATGGAATCTCTCTATATGAATCAGGAGAGCAATGATATTGGCCAGTATATGGAAGAGAGAACCTTTCGAGCCTACCGTGCTCTATCCGATATAGAAAATGTTCTGGTCCAGAATCGTATAGAAGAAAATGTGAATGAAGTCTGGGAAATGTTAAAAGAGGGTAATTTTGCATTATATGTTTGCGGCATAAAAGGTATGGAAGAAGGGATATATGATATCTTTCGAAAAAAAGCTACTGAAGATGATATTGACTGGGAAGATATGATGCAGCGATTCAAGGAAGAAGGTCGTTGGAATATTGAAGTCTATTGATCACCATCAATGTGTATTGATGATTATCTGTAGAATATAAGAGGTTCAGAGCCGGTCATATAGTCCGGCTCCTCACCATGCTTCTTGAAGATTACAGTTTTCAGCTTTTAAACCATAACTTCAATACTGGATGTCGTTCAGTTTTCACAATCTTTCGAAAGTTTTGTAAAAAGACGGAACTCAATATCAGGCCAGAGTTTACTTATTCCATCATCACCGGTGTGAAGGTCTTTGCATTGCTCATTTAATGTATTAATGGCGTCAAGACCGCTATAAGATTCCATATCAAGATTGCCCCAGATCTCAACATCACTTCCTTGCATCACCTTGTAATGAACGGGGATATTGTTTGTTATATTGTTGATCGTAATTGAAATAGCACCGGATCCGTCTGAATTCAGTGATTTAAATTTTCCTGTAATCATGCCGGTATTTTTTAATGTACCAAAAAAGAAATCTTTAATTCGTTTATCCCTCTCTGGTTGACCAGAATTTACAGAATCCGTATTGATAGAAAATGTCAGATTCGAAAGTGTATCTTCAACAGTTTTTTCTGAGTTAGTATCATTGACACTATAATTGTCAAATGTGCCACCAACTCCAACCCGTTTTGTGAACTTAAAAGCTGTCCATTTTAGTTCCGTATGACCTTTGCTGAAACTGAATGAACAATTTTCACCGGCTGAATGTTTGTCTGATTCATGCGTGTTACATGAGACCAAAAATGATAATAAACCGAATGTGACTAGAAATAGAGCTGTTTTACTATTTCGCATATGTTTTACTTCCTTTTTACCGTGAATGTGATAACCATTGAATCTCTTCTCAGTGATTAATTCTGAATAATCAGACGAATAAAACGAGAAACATGTATCTAATGAATTGAAATTCTAACCGGGCGAGTTTGTGAAATGATTTTACAGACAATTGAAGTGTAACTTAAATGATGTCATTTAAATGACAGGCTACCTGAGTTCTGCAAGAGAAGTAGCCTGTCAAAATATGTTTACTTAAGGGCTATTAACGCCTTTTCATAGTCAGGTTCTTGAGTAATTTCCGGAACCTGTTCTGTGTATATTACCTTATGGTTTTCATCGAGAACAACTACAGCTCGAGAATACAATCCAGCCATTGGACCATCCTGTATTCTAACACCATATTTTTCTCCAAAGCTTCTATCGCGAAGTTCTGATAGGGAAACAACATTTTCAAGACCCTCCGTTGTGCAGAATCTTTTATGTGCAAAGGGCAGATCCAGTGATGCACAAAGAACAACAGTGTTATCAATATTTTGTGATTCTGCATTGAATCTTCGTACTGATGATGCACAAACCGCTGTGTCCAGACTGGGAAAAATATTCAATACTATTTTTTTCCCGGCAAAATCTTTCAATGACACATCAGACAGGTCAGATTTAGTCATAACAAAATCCGGGGCCTGGCTTCCAGTAGCGGGAAGTTCACCAACTGTGTTTATTGTATTTCCTTTCAGGGTAATTTGAGCCATGTGCTATCCTCCATTAAATGTATGGTGAGCCTGAGTTTCACCGCAGACTGACACTCTTAAATTTTTTTTTAATCAAGAATAAGACGAATGAAAACTATATCTATCATTTTTTTTATTTACATGCAATAACAGCTCCAGACCATACCGCAAGGGAGTAGAGAAGTATATTCTCCTGCCATAGTGGCTGCTCATATGCAGCAGTCATAAATGGTCATACAAAGAAACAGAAATATTGCCCGTCGTTATTCACAATCCGGGATTTATATATTATATACGAGGATAATTATGATACCAGATTCAATCAAAATCAACTTTACAGGACTGCTTGCAAATAACCTTTCCACTGATGAAATTGACTCACTGGGGAAAAAGCTGGAACCCAAATTTAATTCGCATATACTCTCGGGACAACCCTTTGGTATTACTCTGAGGCCGGAACAGGCTGCACAGATATTACTGGAACGCTTTTCATCTCAAATCCCTAAAATTATTGCAATGTTGATTAATATGGTGGAACATGAAGATACCTCCATTCTGGGCAGGATCATTCCTATTCAGGGAATGGATGTTTTTATGCAGAAACTGGGAAGTGCTGGATGGAAATATGATATCGTATCAGGAACCTTACAGAAATCGGAACCGGAAGAAGAGACAGCTGATTGGGGAATCATGCGCGAAGGTAATGTTTACCAGTTCGCTTATCTTTCTGTTGATATTGCAGGCAATTCCCAGATTCAATTGAAATACCCACGCTCAGAGATTGAAACTGTTTATGAAAATCTGCTTGGGCTTATAAATGAGACAGTCAAGAAATATAGCGGACGCATCTGGAGCTGGGCTGGCGATGGAGGTCTTGTTTCCTTCTATCTCGGTGACTGTTCTCAGGAAGCAGTTAAGTGTGCTATTGAAATACAGCTAAGAATGATACAGTTTAACCTTGATGTAACTAAAAATAGCTTTCGCGAACCCGTCCACCTGCGAATCGCTGCCCATGAAGGTGAGACTGTCTATCGAGAGAATAAGGGTGCAATCTTATCGGAAGCTATAAATTATGTTGCCCATCTTGAAAAGAAGGGTACTGAATCGGATTCTGTTTCAATATCGGAAAATGTTCGCCGGGCTCTTCCGGCAAGATTGAAAGGTGTTTTTGAGCCACGAGGTGAGTTCGAGAACATTAATCATTACAGTCTATCATTCAAGATGCCGTTTTCTGAGTTTAAGGACTGAGGATCGATCTGAGTGAAACGAGAAAGTCACGTTGATTTATTAAATTACGGGAGAAGAAGTGTCGGCTGATTCTTCTCCTGCAGTATCCAGGTGGTGTTTTAAGATTACCGAGGAACCTATACTTGAAACATTTCTGGAACTAACTGCTACAGGTTCTTTTCTTCGAGACTTTACAAAAATTCTTTTGATTGTTGTATCATTGCAGTCAAGGCTTGAGATGATACCAGCTTTCGTTCCATCCGGATTGTAAACAGTAAGTCCGGTATATTTCTCAAAGGGTATGCGGTTCAGAAAAACCGCATCAACTCCAAACTTTTCAACATATTCAATACCAATATATAAATCCGGTCTCATGAAACCCTGATCAATTGTTATTCCGACAAGAATTTTCCTGGTTCGATCTATATGCAGTTTCATAACAATGCCGAGAAATTCACCCTCTGGATCTACAGCATCTCTACCGAGAATATCATCCGAAGTAATTACATTTTCTAGATCATTGTTCATGTTCGTCATCAATCCTGAGAGGAGCTTCGTATTCTAGCAGTATTCCTTTTTTCTTTACCTGGATTTTTTCTCCATCAATAAGCAGTGACCTGGATAACCATCCCTTCTTAACAATAAAACTATCAAATTTTTCGGTATTTCCAATTTGTTTTAGATTGCGAACCTTTCCCAGTTTACGACCGGCTCCATCGTATACAGTTCGACCGAGCAGTGTATAAAACGGATCTCTATCAAGTATCAATGCCGAATTTTTTTTGAGAGTATTCGTATTCGTAATCCAGTCTGCCGGTATTCGAATTTTGCGAAACCTGTGAATTACTTCAATAACCGTTATTTTATTATCGGATATTTCAATATCAATCAGCCTGCCTGCTCTGTGACCCGATCGGGAAAGAACTGGCCTGAAAAGAAGCGACCAGAACCCGCCTGAGACAGGTACTGGATCGTCTGTTAAGTGTATCATGATAACAGGTCCTCCAGAAAGGAACTGAAAAATACAAATGCCATCCACAGCCATCCATTTGTTTGCTACTTAAATTTCGTTTATCCATTACGCATGCTAACTAATACTATTTGTTAACATTATAAATCTATGATATTGGTCTTTGTT
>JBNKQE010000235.1:0-7844 GCA_050295715.1 Leptospirales bacterium | reverse complement strand
CTTCTTCTGTTTGCGAAATTCCAGATCACCAATTCGTTTGAATATGGGAGAAATTCTTTTCCCGGCTGGAACATATTCAATAGCTTCCCCCCGGATCACTCCGGTCTTGGAGAAGCAGAATCCAGGCTTGAAATATGGTGTTATTTCCATGAGCAACCTCCGCACAGCTTGCAGTACCCTGCAGGGATATCTGTTTTATTCATAATGCGAAGCGCCTGCTCATCGCTCATGTAAGCAAAATTCAGAAAACCGGACGCGAGCCAGTTTTCCAGCATCCAGATTGTCTCAGAGACTCCCCCTCCTCTGGATCGAATAGAAGCAAGAGCCTTCTGGATTCCTGCTTTTGAATCTCTTCCAAGATCAAGGAGACGTTTAGCCTGATTTTGAACGACTTTTGCCGTTTGATTGCATTGACTCGGTATCATGCCAGTGCCTCCGCTATCATTTCATCTGTGAGAGCTGGTGATTTTGGAATCCGAGTACGAATATCTTTTATATTGATTTTTGCCTGTGGCTTGATGATCTCTGCCGTTCCAGTTAAGGTGATGAAATTCTTTCCCTTATAACCTTTTCGCTCAGCAGAAATTAAACCTGATGTTTTCAGCTTCTTAAGATAATAGCTTACATTTGAGAGGCTCATTTCGCCACCCAGACGGTCCGATATCATCCTCAGTGTGATTGTTTGTCCCGGCTTGTTGCCTATAATAGAACGAATAGCGAGATAAACTGATGCCTGCTTTTTTATTTGTTTTGTCTTAACCAGATCAATCAACATGGAGATTGGTAAGACAACTATTGGTTCACGTTTCATTTTATGTCTCTTATCTCCCTAAAAGAATGTAAGTGACCGATGCGATGATGGTTAACATTGCAATGATATAGAGAACGGTATCCCAGTATTTGAGAGGCCTACCAATCCCCGACAAAGACCCAAGTTTTGAAAGAGGATCATACGAACGCTTTATTCTTGAATGCGAAATCGTATTCATTCCAGACCTCCACTATTTCAGGACTTAGCTCATTAAGGGGATAATTGAATATGTTGAGCTTTCCCCTTATTTCGAAAGGCTCGGTCTGTCTGGCCTGATCCATAACAAATCCATAAGGACCGGTAAAGAAAGGCGACGCATGATGCGATACACAGTCAGTGAGCATCGTGATGCCCACGATTGAACCTGTGCTTGTTGCCGGGTCATCTGGTTCGAGAATCTCAGAATCAGGAATCCCGAAGTGATGCATCAGAAATTGAGCTTCTGAAAAATCAAACTTCGGAGCCTTTGAGGACTGTACAAGAATCGGACCGCGATAGTTCGTATACCATGTCCTGTTTTCAACCGGCTTGTATCCTTTTGCGAGGAACCAGGCCCAGGGCTGTTTAACTGTGATTACTTTTGCAGTCATCTTTTACCCCGGAAAGAAGCAGCGACTTTTTCTGTGATACTAAGACCGGGAAATTTTGTATGCCCCTGAAGCTTTACCCAGGATTTAATCTTTCCATCCTGCGCTTTAATAAGTGTTACAGGTGCGCGTCCTTCCGCAATTTCTTTGCAGAGAGCAAGCAGATCGACAACGGTAACCTCTACTTCATTTTTCTGGCTCATTGTTCCAGTGCTGGTTTTTACAGTTTTCTCAACTGTTGGCGCAAGGACTACGGGTGCAGCTTCCACCATTTCAGCTTCTTCAATTAGCATTTCGGCTGCTTGATCGTCGCCGGATTCAATTGCTGCCTCAGCTTCTTTGGCCAATCTTGCACGTTCTTCTGCGGCAATTCGCTCTGCTTCTTCTTCAGCTTTTCGCTGCTCTTCTCGACGTATTCGTTCCTGCTCTGTTAGATATGTACTGATGGACCTTGCCAGGGTATCACGTCGCGACTGGATCGGAGCAAGCATGGATTTCTCTCGCTCAACGATCTGCTTCCAGTGGTCATGAGCCGGTTTCTTTAGATTCTCCCACCAGGCTACTACCTTTTTCTTAAGGCCATCAAGAGCGATAACTTGCTCTTGTGCATATTCCAGTGAGTCCTGATCATCTACTACAATCTCAGATGCAACCGCGATAAGACTTTTCACTTCAGTTTCAAGTTCCGGCTCTTTCGATTCTACTTGCTCAATATTCAATGCTGATGTTCCGTTCGTATTCATATTATACCACCTTCATGTAATTTTCAAAATTTACTCGTGCATGCTCTGCTCTAACGAGAGAAAGAAAGACACTCTCTGCTAATGGATTGTATACATTTCGCAGTTTATACTTTCCTGATTCAACAGTGAGAATCCACCACATGGGCTTTCGCCCCTTTAGTAATTTGGGATTAATCAGACCGTTTTCAATGGCGAGAATCCAATAACCGGCGAGCTGAAGAGCACGAAGTTTTGGATCGCCTGAAGACCTTTTAAGGTCGGTTATTCCCATCTCGAAAAGGACATCAGTAGTTCCTGCAAATCTAGATTTGCGCGAAACCATCTGAATCTCAGATCCGATAATCTTTCCCGGAGTCTCATGCTGCAGAAAATCTTCGAGAACTTCTGCCATCTCCATATCATGAAGAGTTTCACATTGGGGATTTTCCTGGTTAACAAGGGACTCAAGAATCTTATGATTTCGCTTACCTTCCATTGCTGCGAGTTCGAGTATATCTGGACTTACAAACTCCAAACCTCCCTTTGGGAGGACCTGAGTAACAGATGGGATGACTCGACTATCTAATCGATAAATATGCGATTCCTGATCGAACTCAAGTGCTGAATCTTGAAATTGTGTTGTGGTATTCATCGTGCCACCACCACAAACTTACCGTCTTCTTTGGTAATGCGCGCATTTGCTGGCTTTATTCGATCTTTCTCTTCTTTGGTTAAGGACCAATAGGATTGTGGAACTTCGTCACCGATCTTTAATGAATCATGAGAGGCTGGATTCGCTGCTTCCTGCTGCCTTTTCTGATAGTCCCCCAGCGCACCACCGAGTGGAAGCTGTTCCGTATCGGGATCTTTTGTATCTGCTGTTTCCGATTCGGTGAAATCGGCATCGATGATCTCGCCAGTATTGGGATCGACTCCAGCATTTATTAATGCATTGTTGATCGCTTTTAGACCGGAGTTGTATACTACAACGGTAGCTTTTGATTTAACATTTTCTTCCCATCGTTTACGAATCCCGGCTATTGCAACTGCATCGCCATTTGCTTGCTCAAGTTCATCAGCAAGAACATCAATAATCGATTTATTCGATTGTGGAGCTGGAGTATTTGCCGGAGCATTTCCAGTCGGAGTGATATCCAATTCCGGTCCAATATCCTGAAGCTCTTCCGGTGTATAAACACCCTGAACGATTGAGGGTAGTACGGCTCTCACACCTTCGCTTACGACTCTTGCGGATAGCATCGCACGAGGGAATTTATCCCAATTGCCTGGAGATCCATCTTTGTTTTTCCGAACCAGGCCTGCTTTATGTGCTTGCTCTATTGTCCATCGAATTCGGAGAGATCCACCGGCCGGATGTGAAAATTCGGCTTCTGCTGCCAGGTCGCTTCGTTCAATCCATTTAACCTTTCCACCCGCCTGCTGAAAATCAGCAAGCATGGCTTCTGATTTCATAGCCGGTCGTCCCTGAATGATATGGTACTTCTGCACAGCAATCATAGGATGAATTCCCTGTGCCTGGCATAATAAAAGAAGACTCATCGCTTGTGCTTCATTCTGCATTCCAAACATTCCGGATTTCACGATTGTCTGTGCCATAACCTGCAAATCTCTCATTGAGAATGCAGGAACATTCTTTGTTTCACGCACTTCAGCAAGTGCGCTTGTTCCGCTTGTACTGCTCATATCTCTGCCTCTTGTTTCATTTTTCGCTTGACGGAACCGGACAGGTGTTTTACCAAAAGGTGCTTAAGTTTTTGGTGGCCCCGTCCGGGGCCGTCTTAATTGTATTCTTTCCTAATCTTCAATACCGATTCAATAGCCCGGCTTTCATATTCTTCAAGGTCGTAAGAACTCGTATCATGTAAGAACTCAATACCGGCCCGATAGAAAAACGTATTGGTTGGTAATGTATGCAATACACCGATTGCAGTCTTAACCAGATGTCGGGCCATACCGAGATTTTCCCGATACTCTTCGTTTTGTCTTTCCAACTCGTTAATTCGAGCTCGAAGTTCTAAATTCGATTGGAGTTCAGATTTAAGTGTATCAACCTGATTCATGCTAATCTCCCTATCAATAAACCTGGCCCATCATTGTAAGTGATGTTCAGATTCTTTCTGTATTCAACTGCCGGGTTCATGCGGCGAAATTTGTTTATCAGACCTGAACAGTCGCGAAGTGATTGTTTCAGGCAATCTTTGCATAAATTGTATTGATAAACTTTCTTCGCTTCGCCGCATCTCCCGCATTTCTCTTCAGCTAATGTCATTCATGATCTCCCGAACCTATATTTCACTATACCGGCTATTCGTTTTTACTTTATATCCACAGTTCGAATGCCGATAAATGACCTATGAAAATTACTAAATTATGGTTATACGACCCATCCGATAATACACAAATTGTTCTCACTACTGATCATTTCAGTGAAGCAAGGTTTGAAAATGGTGCCTTTATTCTTATTGATCGCTACAACAAGTCTCTTCACCTAAGCCCTTCAATGGTTTCATGGTTTTGCACTGAAGATGATCAATGTTCAGAACCAGGGAGCACAAAGGAAAAAGGAGAAGTTTATGATTATGATTGGCCTATCCCTTCTCACCTCCTTCCATTTGGCTCTCACTTGAAAGAGTGATTAGGAACTTTGGTCCATGATGTGAACATGATGCCGCCTTGTTAATTGCACTTGATAACCCGGCCAGTAGCTGAATCGCTTCATCCGCATGCGCATATATGCGATCATCAATAATAGGCTCCTGGCTTTTAGGGTAATCTGCTTTATAAACTTGTTCCCCAATAATAAGCTTAAATCCTGTTATATCTCTAACGTTTACTTCCATTTGGTTTCCTCGTTTTACTCACTTTGTCCCGGTGAGAGTCGGACTCACCCTAAGACCATCGGGACAACACCTGCTATCAAGGGAGCAGATCCAACCTTTGCCAGGTTTGCGAACCGGAGCCGAAAAACTGGACAGGAAACATACAGCACAATTAACCAAGAGGACTGATCCCCTGTTTGAAAAAAGATCCCGGTCAAAACTGACCGGGCAGACAGGAGAATGTGTTACATGCAAAGTGATCAATATTAGTGCCCTTAATTCATATTATGCGAACAGCTTGCATGTTTTTGAAATCAACCTCTTACGGAGGATTGTCACAGATTCACGCTCATCAAGAATGCATTCCTGATACTGGTCCATGATCTCATCGATCATGCGAAAGTTGTGCAGCTCACTGAAATTCTTTACCCATTGCTTCGTATTTGGATTATACTTGAAACCAAGCTGCTTGAGTTCTGCACGATAGGGATAGGTATTGCCATAAGCACAGAACTGCGTAAAAGGTTCGGTTACACCATCTGCGCCGTAGTTGCGCTGTAATCGTGTCCGTTTATCTACAAGGAATCTTGTTACTTGAATATGCATGATACCCTCCCCTCTCAGGATGCCCTTCCGTATGGAACTTCCGAAATATCTTCAACAAGCTTGCTGGCCGGAAGACCGGCTTTCACCAGTGCCCTGGTAATTTCGTAATTGATTGTGCCCTTACGGACAAGGCGGGGTCTGTTATGGATGTAATGTGATAATTGTGTTCGATCAATTCTCAGTTTTTCAGCAAATGATTTGACCGTATCACCAGTATCTTCAATGAACCTTTTCAATTCAATTGGAGACATAACATTGGTGATTTCCTTACGCTTGACCTTATCCATGACAATTCCATCCTGTTTACTTCATATCTCGGATGAGATAATATTATCACATTTGTGATAATTGGGCAACCCCTTTTTTATCCGAATTGGGAATTTTTTATTACATTATGGATAATCAAGATATTCTTAAAAAGATAATTCAAGCATGCGTGGAGCGTGAAGGTGATTATGATCTTGCTAAGCAGTTGAAATTTGCAGAGAGATCTGGAATTTCTCAATCGGCCATAAATGCTGTTCTTAAAGGTCAAAGGAATCTAAGCGCTGGCATGAAGGATAAACTCATCGCTAATCTTGGAATCGATTATTCCTGGTTTAACAATCCGGAAGAGCCAGTCCGATTCACTGATGAGATCACAGAAGAAGAGACTGACGCTCTGGGGCTGACGGACAAAGAAAAGAAGACGATTCTTGCTCTTTTTGCCAGGCTACCGGCCGAAAAAAGAAAAACCGCACTCGATATGGTGCGGTTTCTCGTGGAAGAGCAGAAAAAAAGGTGAGTTCTATGGAAGGACACACCGAACTCTCATTTTAACTGTGCTCATATGCTCATGCAGTCCGAAACCATCTCCAATATCGTCTTCATACATATAAGCAACCATGCCAGACTCAGAGGTAATGTATTTCACATTATCTAAATATTTCTTATTCTTTGATAAAGTCTTCACCTCTTCCGGGGAAGGTAATCGACCTTGAAATTTTTCATCGCAGTATAGTTCCCCTTGATTTCGATCAAATACCTTATTTTCTTCGATTACTTGCTGAACACAGATTTTATCTTCAACTTTCATTCCTTCAGGGCATTCTCCAGTTTCTTTGAATTTTGCCACATTATCCACAGACGGACCACAGGATATCGCTGCCATCATTATCAATGTAGTTAGTAAATACCGTGTATTCATTCATTACCTCCATTATGCGTTACAGCATGCAACGTTACTAGCTATTAACAAAATGTCAAGCTTGATAGAGTCAGGGAGGACTGAACATGATCTGGCCTATAAATATATTATTTATTATTTCTTTATATATGAGATTACCAAAAAGCGGCCGGTTTTAGGAAACGTATTTCTTTAAAGGCTGGATTATTAATATTCACTGTTTTTTAGGAATCTGAGGGTTGTGGAAAACAGGAATGGAGGAATTAAATGCTGTTTCTCCAGATTTATTAATCCGGTTTGTCATTTACTCTCATGTTATCTTAACACTTGAGGTATTAAATAACAAAAGTGTTCCATTCTCATAAGTTCTGCTGAAATCTATATAGAAGATATATTCTCAGGGTATTTCCTATCAAATAGGCTATTTTTATAAATTTATTTCATCCTTTATCAATATCATGTATACATAGTCTATCTACATAACTTTTCAATCAAGGTATTGTATCTATCATGATTCCTTGTAAATCGCTCCTTTCAACAGCATGCTTAATTAATTTTTTGTATACCCTTTCACCTAATATTACATGAATAACTTACTTAAATTTATCATGTTTCTTTTTGATACTTATGATAAAGCTAATCATATTTTAAACATACTGGTTTTCATTGGCATCTGTCCAAAAATAGCATTTATTTTGACCATGATTTTGCTTTTTTTTATCAGCATGCTCACTTACAGAATACGGAAATAATGTTCGATTGACATATTTTGAAATTTCCCAAGCAACTTTGATTAACCAGTCGAATTTCGTGATAATATCACCGATGAAGATACATAAGTGCTTGGCTTGACGGACAAAAAAACCGCACTGGATATGGTGCGGTTCCTGGTGGATGAGGAAAAGAAGAGGTGATTAGTTAAACAAAATGCCCTTTTGAACCTTCTAAATAATGTTCATTTGCTTCAATGGATAACCATTTTCTTTTAAGCTTTTCTGCAATAGCTCCTGTCGTATTACTACCAGCAAACGGATCCATTATTAAATTTGTCTCATCAGTTAGATATTTAATAAAAAATTCGACAATTTCATCTTGCATCCTTGCAGGATGTGG
>JBNKQE010000234.1:0-7877 GCA_050295715.1 Leptospirales bacterium | reverse complement strand
ATAATCTTCTCTTTGAAACTCTCCGTTGTTCTGCTGTTCCTTGTTGGAATCGGTTCGGCTGTGGCAACATTTGTTGAAAATGACTTCGGAAATGAATCTGCAAGAGCACTTGTTTACAATGCTTTCTGGTTTGAAGCGGTTATTGTTCTGGCAGCCATAAATATGACCGGTACAATCTATCGTTATCGTATGTGGAAAAAAGAAAAACTGGCAATGTTTGTTTTTCATCTCTCCTTCGTAATTATAATTCTGGGTGCCGGAATAACAAGATTCCTTGGTTACGAGGGAAGTATGCATATAAGAGAGGGAGAGGCATCCAGTAAAATCGTCTCCGATAATACTTATCTCATGATTACGGCGAGAAAGGGAGAGGAGACCGACTCCTATACCGACAATGTCTTATTCTCACCGCTTACTTCAAATTCGTTCAGCAAGACTCTCGTAGCAGGTGGAGATGTTAAGGTCAGGCTTCTGCAGTACTACCATAGAGCGGAACAGCGAATTATTCCTTCTCCGGATGGGCGGGGGGAAACTTTTATTCAAATGATGATTACGGGAACCGGCGGTAAAGGAGACAATGTAACGCTATCACCCGGTGCCTTTCGCAAACAGGGAGATGTTCGTTTCTCGTTCGATGCAGGAGGTGTGGAAGAGGCGCTTCCGGTTGTCTTTATTACATCGAAATTCGGTGAGCTGCGTATGAGACCATCCCTTCCCGTTACATGGATGAAAATGGCGGACAAGAGCCGCGGCAGACTCTCTCCAGGAGTTTTTCATCCGCTGGAGAAAGGAAAGCTATTCACAATGAATGGCGTATCATTTGTTGTAAAGGATATTATGCATAATGCTGTGCGAAGACTGGTTCCGGTGGATTCAAAACGGGGACCATCCGGTCTTGTTTTTGATGTAAGCTACAACGGAAAGTCAAAGATGGTGGAAATTTCCGGGATGAAGGGCAGCGCCGCTGAACCGACAAGCGTGTCTTTTGAGGATGGTACAACTGTGGAACTTGCCTACGGGTCCAGGGTTATCAGTCTACCGTTCTCTTTACATCTTAAAGATTTCGTTATGGCCCGATACCCCGGATCAGATACACCCTCTTCTTACGAAAGTCATGTGATAGTAATAGATCGCGAGCAGGGAGTGGAGATACCGTATCATATATATATGAATCATATACTCGTTCACAGGGGTTTTCGTTTCTACCAATCCTCCTATGACCGCGATGAGAAAGGGACAATTCTTTCTGTAGCGCATGACCCAGGAAAGATTCCAACATATATCGGATATATTTTAATGTCACTGGGATTTCTTATGGCACCTTTTTCATCCGGAGGACGATTCCGTCGTCTGAGTAAAATGATTGATCGCGATCGTCTGGCGCAGAGCGTGCAGTTGGCTCTCGGAGCAATCCTTATTTCAGGTCTCTCATTGTTCCAGCCAGGGGAGCTTTCTGCACAGCAGCTGCCGCCTGGAGTTGATTATGTATCCGCCGCGCATGCGGAAAAATTCGGTCATATCGTTGTTCATGATGTGAAGGGACGAATCAAGCCTGTTGATACATTGAGTTCGGAAGTATTGAATAAGACCATGCACTCTTCGGAGAGATTTGGCCTCACGCACAATCAGATTGTTTTATCAATGATTGCAGATCCGGGTACATGGCAGTCAGTGCCTCTCATCAAGATTACAAATCCAGGTGTGAAACTCTTCTTGAAGATGGGTATGAATGAGAACTATGCCCCTTTTACAAGCTTCTTTAATTATGAAACAGATAATGAGTACCGTCTGCTGAAGGCCTCAGAAGAAGCGCAGAGAGCTGCGCCTTCCATGCGCACAAAGCTTGATAAGGCTATAATCAAAGCGGACGAAAAGGCTAACATTACTTATATGTTATACAGGGGAGATCTATTTCGACTCTTTCCGCTGCCGCAGGATCCGCAGAATAGATGGCATTCGATAATTGATGAGGATAAGATAGCAGATCCAATTGTCCTTGCTCAAACAAAAGAGCTCTGGACCTCCTATCTGGGATCGGTAAAAGTTGCCATGCGTTCCGGTGATTACTCGCAAGCCGATGCGAAACTGGAAGAGATAGCAAAGTATCAAAGAGAGAACGCTGTTGCGGAGCATCTCCCTTCCGAGGCTGTGTTGAATTCAGAGATACTGTTTAATAAACTGAACATTTTTGATCGGCTTACGGCAGTGTATCTCTCTCTGGGATTTTTCCTTCTGGCGCTCGTATTTGCGAGAATTATAAAACCGTCTTTGAATGTATCCAGGGTGATGCTTCTTGCATCTGCAATCATTGCCGCAGGATTTGCGGCGCATACTTTCGGACTCGGACTCAGATGGTATGTTTCAGGGCATGCTCCCTGGTCAAATGGCTATGAGTCGTTAATATATATTTCCTGGGCAACAATCCTTGCCGGGTTTGTCTTCGCCAGAAAGTCTTCGTTTTCATTGTCGGCTACGTCAATTGTTGCCGGGCTGGCTCTTCTTGTCGCTCATCTGAGCTGGATGGATCCGCAAATTACAAACCTTGTTCCGGTACTGAAATCTTACTGGCTTACGATTCACGTCAGTATTATATCTGCCAGTTACGGATTTCTGGCCCTCAGTGCGCTGCTTGGATTTATAAGTCTGGTTTTATTCTCATTTCGAAAAAGAGAGGGCCGACCTCAGGTGGATCATGCTATAATGGAAATGGTCCGTATAAATGAGATGTCCATGATGATCGGTCTGGCCTTTCTCTCTATCGGAAATATCCTGGGAGCTGTGTGGGCCAATGAGTCCTGGGGAAGATACTGGAGCTGGGACCCCAAGGAGACCTGGACATTGATATCAATGGTTGTCTACGCTGCCCTTCTGCATTTTCGTTTTATTCCTGGATTGAAGGGAGTTTTCCCCATGGCTGTGGGATCGCTTCTAACTTTTTCAAGTGTTCTGATGACCTATTTCGGTGTGAATTATTATCTGACCGGAATGCACTCTTATGCAGCCGGTGATCCGGTGCCGGTCCCGGCATTTCTCTACTATGCAATCGTAATTATTACCATTGTTATTTTTCTCGCGGCAAGAAAGCGGGACGGTAAATTTCCTGTAAAAATTTCCTGACCCCGGGTAGGCTGGATAATGTTCTGTATGTAACCGATAATAAACAGAACCTGGCGGGATTCCATTCTGCTATAAAGGGTCAGAAATTCAAATATGTTTAGAAGTCTTAAAAGCTTCATTTTGAGCGGGGTAATTATAGGATCGGTTGTGATATTTTTCACAGTCATTCTGTTCTCCTATGTTCTTTTTACAGGGCTTATGGAAAACAAGGCTCGTGAGACTTCACGGGCTATCTCCCTTCAGACTTTTGGAACGATGTTTCAGATCATGCGAAAGGGCTGGACCAGGCAGGAACTGGAAGATTTTCTGACGGCCACCAGATCATCCTATAGAGACTCATCCGTTGATGTTGATATTTATAGAGGACCCATTGTAGAAAAATTATTCGGTAGTATTGACCAGGCTGAGATGGATGATTTAATTCTCGGTGTATTCGCATCGGGGAGTGATCACTCCCTGTCGGAAGGTGATTTAATTCGATATGTCTACCCGCTGCGGGCAAGGGATGAGTGTCTGCAGTGTCATATAAATGCCCGGGGGGGTGATGTCCTCGGCGTTATTGAAGTGAAGCAGAATATGGGACCCACCCTCAGTTCCCTTCGTCATAATTACCTTATATTCCTTCTGGTTTTCTCCCCCTTTCCAATAGTCATTGCCATATTGCTTGCATCATTTTTTGCGAAACGGATAGAGAGTTCCATCGGAGTGTTTCGTGAAAAAGTAGATTCAGTAAACAGCGTTAAAGATATTAAGAATCTCGATTTTGTTGAAATAGATTTGAGATTTTCCGAACTTAATAGTATTATGCATAACGTATCCGAACTTGTTACAAGAATGCGTGATATTGCTGTAGATAAGGATATTCTCGAGTTTGAAATCAAACTTATGGAGAAGTTTGTAATATCCTCGGAGGTTGTGAAGGACTGGAAAGAGTATCTCAAGCAGTTACTGTCCGATATAAACACTGTAATTGATTCAGCCTGTCTTTTTACAATATTTCGAGTGGGTGAAATCGGATACGATATCGATATATTCTGGGAAGGTATCCCCGGAGACGAAGCGAAAGAAATAATGGAAGCGACTATCCGAGGCGGCCTGGAAAACTTGAAGGGTTACCGTGAGGAGAAGGGCAGTATCGTAATGGTTCATTCGATAGCGGATGAAACAATACAGCTTGAGAAGCTCGATAATGAGACCTTTGTCCGACGTACCAAGTTCATAATGCTGGAAGAGCCAAAAATCGGCGGCGTTAGCGGTATTGGACTGCAGGCCACCCTCGCCGAGGATTCGCAGCGTCATATTGTCGTGGAAACAATTCTTACAACCCTGTTAAATGCTGTCGGCGCCGTAAAAGCTGTGAATAAATATACGAAAGATCTTGAATACTATGCTACAAGGGATCCTCTAACAAATCTCTACAATCAGCGCGTATTCTGGGATCTGCTCGAGTACGAAACGGGAAGGGCAGATCGGCATAACTACAGGTTCGCTCTTCTAATGATTGACCTGGATAATTTCAAAACAATAAATGATCGTTATGGTCACTCTTTCGGGGATCTCTTCCTCAAAGAGTTCTCCAGTGTTATCAGGGAGTCCACGCGCAAGGAAGATATCGTCGCAAGATACGGAGGCGATGAGTTTACAATCATTCTGCCCGAGTCGGATGAAAATCAGGCCTACGTGATCGCAAGCAGGATTCAGCAGGCGATGGATAATGTGGCTCTTGACGCACCGGCGGGGTCAGAAGACAGTAAAATCAGAGGTACAATGTCCATAGGGATTACAATCTATCCCGACCACGGTAGCTCTGCAAGGGATCTGTTTCTTGTGGCGGATAACATGATGTACCGTGCGAAAAGAGAGGGGAAAAACACACTTGTATTTCCCAGTGAGGATGATGTCGCAGATGTTTTTAAGCAAATTGGCGATAAGAGTATGCTGATCCTCGAAGCTATAGAAGGCAACAAAATACTACCGTATTTTCAGCCGATAATGGAGATCTCGACGGGGAGCGTTGTTACACACGAACTACTCATGAGAATAGAACTGAATGGAGAAATAACTACTGCATCCGAGTTTATCGATATAGCAGAAAATATGGGCGTGGTTTATAAACTGGACTATCTACTTCTTGAAAAAGCGTTTTCCCAGATCCGCTCAACGGGTTACAACGGACAGTTATTTGTGAATCTGTCTCCAAAGGCTCTGATTGTCGGAGAGTTTATACAGAAGGTCAAGCGTCTCGCCCAGGATTATGAAATTGATCCGGCCACGGTTATTTTTGAGATAACCGAACGTGAGACAGTGCGCAATATATCATTGCTTGAAAAATTTGTGCATGATCTGAAACAGGAAGGATTTAAGTTTGCGGTTGATGATTTCGGGTCCGGATTTTCCTCTTTTTCTTATCTGAAACAATTTCCCATAGATTATGTGAAAATCGACGGGGAGTTTATCCGAAATATGGTTCTGGATAATCGGGACAAAGCCATGGTTAAAAGTGTGACAACACTTGCCCGGGAACTCGGGATCAAGACAATTGCAGAATACGTGGAGAGTGAAGAGTTACTCAATGCGGTCGTAAATGCTGGGATTGACTTTGCCCAGGGCTACTATATAGGCCGTCCATCAAGAAACCTCAAAATGTAATTTCCCGGGCCTGTTTAAGCCTCCGGGGGAGATTGTGATTCCAAATGGTGGTGTTAATACGGCAGCGTCTGTGTGGACATCCAGGCTCCTTGCCAGTCTGCGGTCCGCGGAGACTGTTTTCGGTTATGATGCTCAAATTCCCGGATGCACATGGATCTTCGAAAATTTTGACCGGATTTTTATACAGCAGCAGTGGAGTGCGATCTACCACTACTGTTCAAAATCTTAAATCGATATAATTGTGGGTGCAGTAAATTGTGCCCATAAAAGGGATTATTTATTTTTCAATGAATACTTTCTGAATTGTAATATATTTATAAACGGTTATAAAATGTTGATGGATAACGATGAATGATAATAACAAAATAAAAAGGATCTCAAAATGTTGCGTGCTGATATAAAGCTGGTTCAATTTATCCTGTAAATATTGATTCAAACCATATTTGTCCCACTCGCTATTATTTGATTGCAATTGCCATTTATAAAGATTTTTTAATTAGTAAAAAAACTGGGGTTTCATTCAGCGAAATCAAATTGCTTCAGTACAGATGGATCAAGCACTATTTTAACACAAGACCGGATCTCGTTGCCTTTGCCTTTGTATAGAGGATTCCCTGTGAATCACATTTTGCTCTGTTGGCGACGTTTGGAACTCTTTTAATTTTCCAGACTCTGTCAAAAATGCAGTCAATGGAGTTCGTTAATGAGGGTATTGGTTATATAGCGGTGGGAAATCTGTCTGTCATTGACATACCGTATCACGTCCATCGCATTGATATCCTGATTAATATTGCCAATTAGAAAGGGGAGAAAAACCCGGTCCAGCTTCCGAAAACCGAATGGCCTCCGCCGATGATTTCATATACAACAAGATCGATCCAGGCCTCTGCATACACGAGCAGAAACGCCTCTTTCTCGACCAGTATACTTCGCACACTTTCTGGAACAGTATTTTCAAACCAGTGGAGCGGCGCATGTATGCGGGTGGCAAAGCCCCAGGTGGGAAGAAATACTACCAGGTGTCCGAGACCTCCCCCGAACAATGTTAACAGCACAAAAAAACCCAGTAGAATACTCGCTCCTCTTGGCACAGATAGATACCGCATTGCAAACAGGATGAGCGCAATCCCCAGGATCATTACAATAATACCCGTAATCAGAATGCTTGGTATAATCGTGAATGCCCCTTCGGTGCCATTTACCCAGAAACGATCCGCCGGACCAATGGCTTCGATAAAGTATCCGCCTGTTGCCGTAAATCCCTGGCGTATCTCAAAAATTCCGTGATTTAACATGCTGGCCAGAGCCAGGAACACACTCAAGGTTGATGCCGTTAAATGAAGTGGCGATAATATGATTTCATGGCTTCATTCTCTTTCAATGATTGGCTTAAAGTTGACAAGCTCATCGCGAAATTGCCTGTCCCATTTACCTCTATTACCTGTGAGGAATGCCAGAGTATCCAGTAGAGTTTTCTGGAATGGATTGAGCAAATCAATGACGATAGTCTGCTGGAGCAGTGTTTTATTTTTATCCGCTTCAGCGAAATTAAAATAGACATACACATTCATCCGGGCCATTTCCTTTTCCGTCTTCCGGTCATAGACTATCGTAGGCGTAGACTCAAAGCGAATAATCTTATTGGGCACGACCTCCTTTACCACATAATGGTTATGCACAATATCATTGTCATCACCCTCAATACATTTAATTTCAGCACCGACCTCCAGTTTTTCGGCATTGAGTATGGTAAACTCTGTATGCATGTTGGTCAGCTCCTGATAGATCTCAGGTATGCGGAACTGGATAAACCTGAACACGTAAGGAACCGGTCGGTCAATCTGCATATTTTCTATGACGATTTTTTTATAACTGTGATTACTATTCTTATCCCGGGTTTATGCAGAAAATTCCGAAACCGGAACACTTAGAAATAAAGAAATCATACATTTTCATGCACGATCTATGAGAAATGTAAGGGGTATTTGAGTCCGGTAATAGTATGTAACTTCCGATAACCATGTATTAATCCCGTGAAGGTGTATTTCAGGGATGATTTCCGGAATATTACAGGATTTTTCCGATATCCGGAGTCACTGAATTCTGGGAAC
>JBNKQE010000233.1:0-7880 GCA_050295715.1 Leptospirales bacterium | reverse complement strand
TATACCTTTCAAATTCGATTTCGTCGCAGGCGCCCCTGCCTGGACGGCGGCGGTTGCCGATGGGGGGACCTTCTTAAGCTGTTTCGACATTTCTTTGATCGATGAGATCGCCTTCTTTGTCCGTTCACTTATGGACTTTAATCCTTTACTCAACCTGCTAATGCCTGATACAGAGATATTCCTCAATTGTTCGCGCATACGCGAAGCCATACTGGAAACGTTCTTGATCCGATCTTTCATAATTACAAACTTTTTGTTCAGATTATCCAGCCCCTTCGGAATCCTGCTGAGCATTGGCTCAAAACGTTTCACTAATTCCTTCATCTCCTTACCGACGATATCGGTAACTTTGGGAATATCGGAATTCAAATCCACTTTAATTGATAAACGTTTCTCTGCCATTTTATTTTCGCCTTTCCACAAGCTCCGCCCGGATTACTCTGTTTTCTTCGAACTCAATCTTATCTCTCATCACTATATCCCATACTACAAGATCGAAAGGATGGGCATTCTTGATCTCTTCGTAGGGGATGGCGACCATCCCGGCAATAACCGGGTTGAACACCATCGAATATTTACGAATATGATCCTCAGCCTTCTTTCGAATTTCCCTCTCCGTTGGCCTCTCCTGAGAGAGTCTCAATGTCAAAGTCCCAAAGATCCCCGCCAAAAAAAAGTGTCTGGATTTGACCCCAGGCTCGATATATGGAAGGATGCATTTCATCGGGATCGGGCCTTTTCTCGGTTGCCCCATACTCCTGGATCAGCTCTTTTTCCAGAGGGGTAACCCCCGGCGAGCGAACAGGAAACACACACTCCTGAAAGAAACGTTGTGTTCTCAACTTTGAAGAGAGTGCAAAATCGTCCCCTTCCCGTACAATCATCGACTCCTGCATCTCATCGGCCATCAGGTTACCGGGATGCTGAAGTTTGTAAAGGGTTTCAGGAATCGTCCTATTATCGGCTTTCAACACAATATAGGCGATCTTTCGCCCATCTCCGCCAACGATCTCGGCGTCAATTTTCGTATCTCTTTTCTTTTTTTTCTCAATTATTCCCATAGTTAAACCTTTAGATATGTTTCTACGTAATCTGCCATAATGATCTTCCAGCGTGAATTGCCGTAACCATTTATTCCTATATCAAGATCGGGTTTATTGATTATTCTACAATTCGTCGCCACACCGTAATATTTAGGACTGGAAATATTCTGAATGACCATGCCAAAGGATACACCTGACTTGAACGCCCTATCGAGATCGATCACATTCTTACTCGAAGGAACATAGACCAGTTCCAGCATCGCCACGGTATCCAGATTATCCGATATCAGTATCTCTCCGCCCAGTCCACGAACAAAGTTCACTGCCGGTTCGTCTTGCCGAACGGAGAGAAACGTTTCACTTAATACCAGCCCATCCGTAATGTTAATGGGCATGGCAGTAATAACCAAACTAACAGACACAGAATCGAAATCAAACAGTCTTCTTTTGTGTCTTTCTTCCATAGTTTACAACCACTCTTGCTGTGAGTCGTTTGCTCTGATTTTGAATTCGTAATCGCCGAATCCACTCTTCCCGTTAATTTTCGTTCCCGGTTCTTCAGTGAACACGCAGCTTGAGGCCATGAGAACAAATTTAGGCGACGTATTCGAGCGAACCACGATACCGAATGCACTTCGAGTTTTTCTCATCTGCTGCAAAACTTTTACCGCAGCAGCCGAAGGAACATAGCGCAAGGTGATCAAACGACTTGTATCGTTGATCGCGTTGGCCGTATAGTATTCGTCTCCTGTACCACGACGAGTGGTCGTTTCATCCCTGGATTCCTTTTCGATTTCGATGAAATCACCGTCGATGATAAGCCCCGAAGAAATGTCAATGGGAGTCCCATCCTTAATCAGGTTTACTGAAACATCTTCAATGTTAAATATCGCTTCTGCCATTTTTATACCTCAAGAGATCCGTTTACTTCAATTTCGTTTACGCCGCCGCTGATATATGCCTTAAAGGAAATCGAGCGGATAATGCGAGCAGCTCTGTCCGCTGCGGGGATTTCATCAATCGACTGGGGCATGACCAATTGGTATTTGTAATCACCCAGATCGGATTTGGCCCGATCTTCATCGGTGTAAACCCGGGAAATGATTCCCGCTCGACCGGCCTCTGCGAAAACAGACCTGAAAGCCGCTTCGATCTGACGAACACCGCGCATGGTCATTTCAACCTTGGAATTATTGATCTTCAAGAACCACCAGGCTTCCCGCAGTCTGGCAGCAAGCCAGTCCCTGCCCTGTCTTACGTCCACATAGTTACCGTCGCCGAGGGTACCTGCCCAGGATACATTCACTCCGCCCATCTTACCGATGATGTTAACGTGAGCATCAAGAAGAGTATTCTTTTCGGTTTCCGTTAAAGCGGAAATGGGAATACCAGTAAGGGGAACGGAATCCCAGGTCAAAGAACCAATAGGCTGAGGTGCGCAGTATCCTACCAGCGCCGCTTCAGGATAAGTTTCAGGTTGATTGTGAACCATAACCAGACAGTTTCCTGCCAGGGTTTCACTTGCAATAGTTTGATCCGCTGTACAGAAATAGCCCATGCGCTCATGAGTAGAAATATAACTCATAGCCGTAAGGATATCAGCTTTGTCTCTGGACGCAATCAGCATGTGATACCAATCGGAATAACCGGCATTGATCAGGGCAGCTACTTCCGTCGCCAGATTCGCATAAGATGAAATCTGAAAAAGCTGAATTTCAGCAGGCTTCACTTCCTGAGAAAGAAGCGAGCTGACAAGAAGGTACTCTGGTGAAGTTGACAGATACCCCTCGGCGATCATATCGTCCAAAGAAGATACGGTCTTAAGATCGCTTGCCGGATCGGAAACAGCAGTGAGATCTGTTTCTGAAACAGCAGATACCAGACCATCGCCCGGAGCCTGCACCAAAGTCAACGTTACAATTGCTGACGCACCCGCCACATTGGCAACAGCCTCAGCCGCTGTCTTAATCTGGGCAGCGGTAGATGTGAGGTTGCTACCGGAATCGGTCGCCAGAGAAACTGTAATAAGATAGGGATCTGCCGAAGTTCCGCTACCGGTTCTTGCGACAGAAAGGGATTGATCCGCAGATGCAGGATCAACATATTCCACTGCAATATACTTATTGCCGGTTTCCGATGCCTTCCACACAAGTCCGGATGTACCGGAACCTATTGTGGCCTGCATGTATTCGCCGCGAGCAGAAGTTCCGAGAACGAGAATCCCTCCAAAACCTTTTTGACCGACCGGCTTACTCGATGTGATATTAATCACAATATTATTAATTTCATTCGCCATAAATTATCTCCTCAGTAATTTCATCAAACGTTGCATCCATGTCAATGGCATCGAACACTTTTATGGCTTCTTTTATTGCCCTGACCTTAAATTGAAAGCCAAGTCGGTATTCATAAGCCGAACCATTATAGGTTGTCGTATCATCAATTATAGATGCACTTACATCAACAGTCAAGCCCGCGCTCTGAAATGCTTCCCGACCATAAAGGGCCAAAAAATCCAATGCGCTTTCGGCATATTGATAAAGATCATTTAAAACATCATTTACACCATCTTCGGTACCATAGAGCACCAGAGAGACAACAGCCTCCTGGTCTCTCCAGAATCGCTCGGATACTTCTGCGGGATCCGCATTATCCACCATCTCACGGTTTGGATACTGGCCTCCGGTCCTTCCCTGAATAAGTAAAATTTTAAACGCACCATATATCCCTGAAGGGACGGGATCACTTTGGTCCATACGAACGATGGTAATTCCCAGCGATGCGGACATGGGGTCCATAATATCAAATTCCAGACCTTCCGGATTCATTGACAAGCTACCGCCCTGCTTTTTATATCCAATTCTTTCATGATATCATCCGAAGATGTTCGCCCCATATATTTACATGGGCATCCAGCAGCGCCTTTATAAGTTTACAGAGTTAAGTTAATAAATTAACTTTTTTCTGGCACCGCGACAACGAGCGAATAGTACCACACAAAACACGAAGCTGCAAGAAAAACAAATGAAAGAAAGCTCCAAATGTCCGATTTGTCCGATCTTTTTTACAAATTCCCCACTCCGCGAAAAAAGACAGACAAAATCCCAAAAAAAAGAGGCGAAATACAAAGTCCGTGTCAAAATAAACAGTAAACACAAAAGTAATACCAAACTTTTAAATAGTGAATTACCTTCATATATATTTATACTTTCATAAAAAATTAGCATAATCAGTAACATTTTTGTCCGTTTTTTTGTTCAATTTGCTTGAAATACACTAATAAAACCGCAATAAAAACAAAAATATAAATATGATATACTTACAAATAACTTCTTTTCCAAAATAGACATTGAATCGACCATAGAAACCCACGCGATAAGCTCTCATGCTCAAAAAGCATGACGCCGGGCAATTTTTTTGAGATACGATGTCCAATACGACAAATTGATTATACTAAATACCAAAGATACAATTCCATCCACAATGCAATTACATACATAACATTAACTATCAACGATAGATACAAACTTAAGACTTACAGATTAGCCTTTTTATACAAAATAATATATCCATCCATTCGTGCCTTTCTATTATAAATGTAGTATTAAGCTATTGTTATACACAAATTCAGGCCAGTATCAATAAAATTTTTAACGCAAGCATCCGATGCATTTTACCTATTATCCTCAGTGCCTTAGCTTTTTTTCAGCATATCAATAAAGTGTAAACATTTCAAAAAAACACAGAAAGGTCGACCACGCGAATATTTTCACACAAATCAACTAATTTACCGGTTGATTCCAGTCAATACTCTCACGTTCCGAATACTAATCCCTGTCCCAGCGTAAACAATCTGACACAAATTGCAGTAAAGTCACTCCGGGGGACACGACTAATTCAATTTGTACGCTTTCTAAAGTACATTCTGACTTTTACCGCTTCATCTGCGATTATGACTGCCCCCGCCGACGCGACTACCGGCAATCCGGCGCGATATTATACCGTGTATCTTTGCAAGAGCCAGGTTCACCCGCCGTCTCCTCTGATCGAGTAGGAGGCGGGCTCGGCGCCCGCCGTCCTCTCACAGAACCATGCATTCGGAAAGGCTATGTGAGCAGCACTCGTATGCGAGAGCTTCCACCAGTTGTTATTGGCAAAGACTGCTTTCGTAACACTCCTGCTGCTCACCCCCTTCTTCTTGAGCTGGATTGCGATGCTCCTTTTCCGTTTCATGTTACGGATCAGCCTGGCTCGCAGCCGCCGTCTGATATGGGCTTCAATGGAAGAGAGCTGGGACGGATATTGGGTCATCTTATAGTAATTTGACCAGCCTCTATACCAGTAGTTTATCTCTTTCAGTGAAGTCTCCAGAGGTTTGTGGGTTCGGCGCGGAGTCAGTTCTTTAACCTTCTCCATCGCGCGCTCCATTGATTTCGCCGATATCATCATTGATCCCAGAAAGATCGTCATGCCAAGAAACTTTACATACTTCGCAAGTGCAACCTTACTCTTTTCGCGGTTGACAACAAGCTTCATACGTTTCTCTATGAACTGCGAAATACCTGCCATCACCCTTTCAGCGGCTTTCTGGCTTTTGAGAAAGATGTTACAGTCATCGGCAAAACGACAGAATTCGAGACCACGCCTTTCCAGCTCCTTGTCAAGCTCATCCAGTATGATATTGGAGAGCAATGGACTCAGTGGACTTCCCTGTGTTGTCCCTTCTTCCGTCGGGTTAAAGGTGCCATCCACCATCACTCCACTTCGCAATATCATACCAATAAGGCGAAGGATTCGTTTGTCATCTATTCGTCGTCTTACCTGTTCAATGAGTCGGTCGTGGTTGATCCGATCGAAGAATTTCGACAGATCAATATCCACTACGTGTTCCTTTCCACTCCTGACGATTCCCTGGGCCGCTTTTACCGCCATTTCCTGGTTTCTTCCGGGCCTGAACCCGTAGCTTGATTCCGAGAAATTGGGATCGAAAAGCGGCTCCAGAAGAAGTTTGAGCGTTGCCTGGACTACTCGGTCTCGTATGCACGGGACACCCAGCAGACGCACTCCGCCTCCCGGCTTCTCGATTTCCACCCGACGAACCGGCTCTGGTTTGTAGGTCCAACTTACCAGTTCCTTCCGGAGTTGACCCAACTCTTCGTCAAGGCGTGAGGCGTATTCCTTGATGGTGACTCCATCAATTCCGGGGCTTCCCCCGTTTGCTTTCACGGCCTTGAATCCCAGACGCAAAGTTTCCTTTACGGTCAGTTGCTCGAAGAGATTTTCTGTTTCGGTGAATAGTTCCGGTTGATTCATGTTTCCTTCTTTTGCAAAATTCTGTTTAGCCGATCTATCTTTGATTCCGGGATATCCCTCGCCATGGTTTACGTTCATGACAAAATCGCCGTCTGATCTTACAGAATCCTGAGTAATTATGCTTCTCCGTTACTCGATTTCCTGTTCCGTCCTTCGCCTCTAACATCCGTGTTGCTTTCCTGTGGTTTTACCCTCTGGCTGTGTTACCACCGCCGTCAACGGCCACAGGTTTTACGACTACTACGACTTCATCTGCAACCCCTCGACACATACCTCACCATCCCTGGGTCACTTAGCGGATCTTATGGCGATGTTCCACAGTCCACATGTCGACGGGTCTTCCCCGGGTAAGAGCTGTAACTGTTTCGTTTCCCGACTACCTTCACTACAATCGTACAATACGGAAAGGATATCGGACTTCGGCGTTTGGGGCCGCCTCATCCTGCACAACTGCCTTACGAAGGTTCACTTTCGTTTAGCCGGAAACTCTGACAACGGCAACATTTCAGATTCCTCATTGGGCGCGGCTCTCATGGAGCTTTGCTTTCTTCGGACACCCTTGCCCTCGTCTGTATTTTCCCTCCTTTCTGGGTAATAACCGGATTTTCACCGGCTCGCTACAGCCCATGCCGGGCACACCCCTTCCGTGGGCAGACAGAGACGGGCGTTCGCAATCCTGCTCACTCGGGTAATCCCGACCCTTGCAAGGTTACAGGAATGGTTTTATAGCGACAGGAATTGTGAGTTTTCGCGCCGGGACAGGGGCAGCATATTCTTGATTCGGTGGTGGTAGGGTCGGCGGGTCGGGCTCTCAGTCACGGGGGCCCCGGCCTTCTTTCTTTACCGCTTTTTACTACGGCCCGGGGCCACCCCTGTTACCTTCGATCCCTGGCAGGGGGTGGGATTAACAGTTATATATAATTAAATCTTATACAATAAAGGTTCCATTTAAAGGTAGAAGATTTTCAAAGTTACTTGAGACAGTAGTGTTTATGCCCTTTGCCTTTAACAAAAGAAAAAAATCCGTCACAACCTTTAAATATTCATTAAATTCGATATTAGACTCAGCCTCCAATTCAAGGAAAAAAGGATAAAAAATAAAATCAGACTTATTCTTCATAAACTTTTCTTCATCATATTCCTTATTTCTAATTACAGACAATGTATATCCATCAAAATAAATAACATTCAAATCAATTTCGCCCCTAGCATATTCATTCAAAATGCCAATCAAGACTTCAATTTCCCCTAAAAAATAAACATAAAATTTTGAATAATTATCATACATAACAAATCTCTCATTTATAAAGTTGAATATAAGGACCTTTATCAAACGTTCCACCGATCTTGACAACCGAAATATCTACTTCCCTCCCCAACATTTTGGCAACTTCTCTTCGCAATTGTGAAAGTCTGTTACCATCTAATAATTTCACTTCGCCTGCTTGAATTTTTCCAGTTTCAATAGCATGTAGCATAGTTCTTTCAAATGCAGAGCCTGGATTAGGTTTACCAAAACTTCGA